>JBGPVO010000360.1:0-2009 GCA_041491705.1 Verrucomicrobiia bacterium | reverse complement strand
AGATTCACCTGGATGTCAGCGACATTGGGGCCGCGCCGCAGAAAGTAATGACGGACGAGACCGTTGAAATTGTACGGGGCCGCAGTGCCGACATATACTTCGTAGTCTGTGACCTCGGGTTCATCGCGCACCGCAGCAGCGATTTCGCGGGCGACGCGTGCGGTTTGTTCCAGCGTCGTGCCCTCGTCCATGTCGATGATGATCTGGAATTCGCTCTTGTTGTCGAACGGCAGCATTTTGACCTTTACGGCCTTCACATAGACCAGCGCCATCGCGCCGAGAAGTAATGCGGTGATCGTGACCAGGAAGACCGCCTGCCACGCGGGGTGATGGATGATCGGTCCCATGACGTGGCGATAAAGCCGGGTCGTCCAATGCTCCTTTTCACCTTCGTGGTGCTGGCCCGTATGGCCGTGCAGAATCCGATGCGCAGCCCACGGCGTGACCACAAATGCAACCGCCATCGAGAACACCATCGCGGCGCTGGAGCCGATCGGGATGGGCCGCATGTACGGCCCCATCAACCCGCCCACAAACGCCATCGGCAGGATCGCGGCAATGACGGTCAGCGTGGCCAGGATCAGCGGGCTGCGAACTTCGTTGACGGCTTCGATCGTGACTTCGAGCAGCGGGCGCCCCTTGTTCTGCGGCAGACGGAAATGGCGGACAATGTTTTCGACATCGACAATCGGGTCATCCACGAGGATGCCAATGGAAAAAATCAGCGCGAACAGGGTGATCCGATTCAACGTGAAGCCGAGGAAGTAGAACGTCGCCAATGTCAGCGCCAGGGTAACGGGGATGGCCACCGCCACCACGCCCGATTCACGCCAGCCGAGCACGAATCCGATCAAGATGGTGACGCCCATGACGGCGATGGCCATGTGAAACAGCAGTTCGTTGGATTTGTCGGCGGCCGTTCGTCCGTAATTTCGCGTGATGGTGATCTGGAGATCGGCCGGGATCATCACGCCTTTGAGCGAATTCACCTTCTCCAGCACGCGGTCGGCAACGCGGATCGCATTGGTGTCCTTTCGCTTGGCGACGGCGATGGTGACGGCGGGTTGCTCCCCGCTCGTGCGGGTCCCGAACAACACGTACTGGCCCGGCTCCTCTTCGCTGTCCACCACCTGCGCGACGTCGCGCACATAAACGGGTTTGCCTTCGGACACGCCAATCACAACCGAGGCGACATCATCGGCATCCCTGAGGAAGCCGCCAGTGTCGACGAGGATTTCCCGATCCAGATCGGAATAGCTGCCCGCCTTCGTTTGCTTGTTGGCAGCCTCCAGCATGTCCGTGACGCGGATGGGATCGACGTGGTAGGCCGCGAGTTTGGCCGCATCGATTTGGACGCGTACCTGCCGCCGCTGGCCACCAATCAGCGTCGTGGCCGAAACGTCCGGCACCTGCTTGATCGCGTCGTCCAACTGCGCCGCGACGCGCCGCAGCGTGAAATGGTCGTATCGCTCGCTGTGCAACGTCAGCGCGAGAATCGGCACATCGTCAATGCGACGCGGCTTGATGAGCGGTTCGGAAACACCGGGTGGAATCAGGTCGTAGTTGCCGAACATCTTCTGGTTCAGTCGCACGATGGCGGCTTCTTCGTTCTCGCCGACCTTGAAGCGGACGATGGCCGTCGCGCCGTCCGGGCTGGAGGTCGAGTAGATGTATTCGACGCCGGGGATTTCCCACAGCAACTTCTCCATCGGCTTGGTGACGCGTTCTTCGACCTCGTGGGCCGATGCGCCGGGGAATTTCACGAACACGTCGATCATCGGCACGATGATTTGCGGTTCCTCCTCGCGTGGCAACAAGACCACCGCCGCCGCGCCGAGCAGTACCGCCGCAATGATCACCAGCGGCGTCAGCTTCGAATCGATGAAGTAACGGACGATGCGTGACGCGACACCAAACTGGTGAGCGCGCTCTTCCATCACGGCTCCTGAATGGGGGAACCGTCCGCCAACTCACCGGTCGCGTTTGTGACTACGCGCTCGCCCGCCTGT
>JBGPVO010000359.1:0-2028 GCA_041491705.1 Verrucomicrobiia bacterium | reverse complement strand
TATGTGACGATTTACCTGCAGAAGGTCGGGACTGCCGCCGGTCTGAGCGCGACGGACACGAGTTTGTTCAAGTTCTTTCTGGGTTCCATGATCTTCTGGGACATCCTCTATCGAGCGCAACAAGCCGTGACGATTTCCTTCCTCGAAGACATCTGGGCGCGCAACCTCCTCAACATCTTCGTCTCGCCGATCCGCGTGAGCGAGTTCATCGCCGCCACATATGTTGTCGGCTTCGTGAAAATCCTCGTGACGGTGGCGATCCTCGCCGGCATCGCGTTGGGCGTGTACCACTGGAACCTGTTTCAAATGGGCTTCGCGCTCATTCCGCTGTTTGCGAATCTACTGCTCATGGGTTGGGCGGTCGGCATGATCACCACGGCGCTGATCATGCGCTGGGGCCAATCCGCCGAAGCGCTGGCCTGGGGCATTCCATTCCTCATCCAGCCGGTCGCCGCCGTGTTTTATCCGCTCAGCGTGTTACCGACCTGGGTACAAGCCATCGCGCGCGGGATTCCCGCGACGTATGTGTTCGAGGGGATGCGCCAAGTGCTCCGCGGCGAAGGACTTTCCGCCTACTACCTCGCGTGGGCGTTCGGCTTGAACGTGCTGTACCTGATCGGGGCCGGACTCTTCTTCCGCTATATGTTCGACGTTGCGCGCGAGAAGGGTTTGCTCGCCAAGCTCGGCACGCAGTAACGAGATGGCTTCTGGCGACGTTTCAATTCTAGCCGGAACGTGGTGTAGTGATCAAACGTTCCAACCACTCGAACGGTGAGATGTGGCGGGCTTGGAGGTTCCTGGCACTCGGGTGGCGGAAGTCTTTCTCCAGAAGATAGAGGTACAGAATCGCCATCGCATCCGAATCTGAAGAGGTGGTGTTGTTATACGCCGCGCGCAACTCGTATTGGTGGTCGGGCGTGATGACGACGCCACTCTCGGACTGGAATTCGCCCATGTGCGCGACGCCGACCTTATCGCGGAAATCCTCGGCTTGAATCTTCAGCACGCTGTGCTGTGTCGTGAGATCGTATAATTCCAGCGATTCGCCGTACGGATGGAGGTGGGCCGTCGCGTAATGCAGGGTCGTGGGTGCGCTGAGGTTCAACTCTTTTGCCGCAACCTTTACGCGGTAGGTGTGCCGACCGGGTGGGACCATCCAGTGATACGTCACATCGTTGCCAAACTGCGCCTGGACTCCATCCTTCGTGCTGACCACGGCGGCCGCAGTGTTCGTTGCCATCGGTTCCACGCATCCCTCTCCCGGGTGCGACATCGACGCACATGCCTTCATGTGCTCCATCCCGGATCCAGCCAGTGGCTGGACCACATACAACGCGCGCCGGAACAGGGGCTTTATCGGAGTCGTCGCGTCCGCGTCCCGAACGAAATCGATCGTCGTCTTGAAGCGGACCTTGACCGTGCGATCAGGGACGTTGAGATTCAGCGACATCGTGAAGAAATCCAGCGGCGTATCCGAGAACACGGGCATACCATAGCCCGGTGGCAGCGACATCTGGAGCCGTCCCGGAACCAGCGTGAAGAAACGCCAATCCATGTGCGTGGAATTGCCAAACTCGGCGTTATGCCGGTCGGGCGTCATTCGCCTGGGGTCAAAGGTGAGGTTCGCATGACAGCAGAACTCCGGCGAGATGGTTTGTCGGCTGTCCGCATCGAGAACGACCGTCTGCAAACCCGTGAGCCACACGAGCTGCGCTTTCTCGTGCGGCAACAGGCAGGTTACGGGATGGTTCCCGCTCGGCCCGGTCATCGACATGTAAATCTTGTCGAGCGTGTATGGCTTCGAGACGATCTCGACCCGGTTGCTGCCGTTGCCGCTGGTCTCGCCTTCCGTTCGCCCCGGCAAAGTCCACCCATTCTCACGAACCAACAAAACCACAATCGTTGCCGAGAGAACTCCGATCACTGCTTTCGCCCAATGCCTCATCGTAGGAGGTCAGCCTACCATATCGCCTCGACACACACAACCGTCCGCTTGCCTTGCCGCGCCACGAAACAGCCTGCTTCCAC
>JBGPVO010000358.1:0-2029 GCA_041491705.1 Verrucomicrobiia bacterium | reverse complement strand
GTCAGAGAGCAGCCCCGACACGGGATGTCGGGGTTGGTCGGGAGTACAACTCTCCCCCCTGGCACCACATTTTCGGCAAACGGATAAATTAGCGTTGCGGTCAGAGAGCAGCCCCGACACTGGATGTCGGGGTTGGTCGGGAGTTCAACTCTCCCCTTGGCACCAACTATCAACGCAAAGTCGCATTTACGTCGACCAACCGATTTGGAGAAGCCGCGAGAGGCATTTCTGGTTGCCACGCGGTACCCATCTGTTACTCTTCCGCCCACGAAACGTGAAAGATCCCACGGACACGGAGAACTACGCAGCGAAGGAGTCGTGGCAATCGACCGACCGCGCGGCCGCGTATCGCGCGTCGCGCGCGCCGACGCAGTATACGCGGTATCATCGGGAGGACGTGATCATCACCAGTTGGTTGCGCGATTTGCCTCGTGGCGCCGTGGTGCTGGATTGCCCGTGTGGGACCGGGCGGCTGCTGCCGGTGTTTTCACGGCTGGGGTTGCGATATGTGGGCGCGGACTTTTCGCGGGCGATGATCCAGGAAGCGCGACAGGCAGCCAATGAGACAACCGCGGTCGGATTTGTCAACGCGGACGCCGAGCGGATGCCGTTCCGTGACGATGCAGTTGACTGTGTTGTGTTGTGGCGTTTTTTTCATCACCTGCCCGACGAGCGGACGCGCGAGGCAATTCTTCGCGAGGCCGCGCGGGTGTCACGGCGCCAGGTGCTCGTGTCGTTCTACCACCCGTTAAGCTTCACGGCGGTGCGACGGTCGGTGCAAAGGACTTTTGGGCGCACGGGTTTTGGGCAGGCGGTAACGCATTGGCGGCTCCAGGCGGAAGCGGAGCGTAGCGGGCTGCGCGTGGTCGAGTTTCGGAGCTACCGCAAATACGTCTCGATCAATTGGTTTGCGCACCTGCGCAAGGTTGGCTGAGGACCGGAGATTCGCCGTGGCGCGGCGTGTGGCGGCGGATGCGAGCGAGGCGCCTGCAAATCTTGCGAATGCGTTTCTTGTCGCGTGCGTCCAGTCGGCTTACCTGAAAACATTCCTTGTAAAAGCGAAGCATATCAGTGCGGGAAATCCCCGCGCGTTCGGCGGAAAAGGCCAAGCCACCCAGGTCCTTGATGATCCACCGTTGGCGAAATCGGGCGGGACCCATGACCCGCTGGAGATCAATCAGATACAGGTCGAGAATTCCGTCGCGTGGGACCACGAAAATGTGCGGGAGGTAATAATCTTTGTGGATAAAACCCGCAGAATGAAATTGCCGCGTTAACGACGCGAGAGCGGTGATCAACGCGTCGCGACCCGGACGATCATGACTTCGCCAAAAGACATCGGTCGCCAGCCCGCCGCGGATCTCCATGGTCATCACGAAACTGCGAACGGCCCCGCCGGAAGCCCGGACTTCTCCTGCTGCAATCGGCGTGGCCGTGTGAAAGCCCCGCGCGCGAAGTGCGTGCACCATCCGCCACTCGCGAGCCGCTTCGTTCTGCTCGTGTCGGCGCAACCGACGGAAGAGCCGTTGCCACCGCGAGACCTGATCCGGCTCGTACCGTTTGAGGTAGACAACCAGTGGGGGAGCGCCGGGCGACGGCAATTCGATGCGCATCGTGGTTCGCCCCGGCACAGCGCGAATGAGTTGTCCGCGCTGGAAGGCCATGACGGCGTCGAAAGCCCCCAACCCCTGATGACGAAGGATCTCGACGAACTCACGATGGACGCACATCCGCCCGTCGTCGATCAATACTGTCTCGGGTTCAGTCATGCTGGTTCACGTGCGGGTGGGTCGATTGCGTATCGCGCAGCTCTTGATCACGGATTCGATGCGGCGACTCTTGGCCGCGTGTATCCACGGTAGTTCTTCCAATAGAACCAGCGACTGCGCGCGCGCCAGGATTTGTAGCTCAGCTTGTTCCAAACCGTGAATGGTGTGTTGTGGAGCAGTTGCCGTTTGCGAGCCGGCGAGACACCAAGGCCGTCCAGCCAGTCGGCAATGAGCTGGGAGAGTTTCGCGGCGATCTCAGG
>JBGPVO010000357.1:0-2055 GCA_041491705.1 Verrucomicrobiia bacterium | reverse complement strand
TTAAGAGCACCTGACAAAACCTCGTGGGAGGGGCATTCTTGCCCCGACCGGTCGCGACAGGGATGTCGCTCCCACTAGTTCAAGGCAGTTCTGTTAGCAGCTCTACGTCCGCTCTTGCAGGCTTTTTTGGTTGGGCGGGATCAGTTCGCTCTTGTCGCGGCGTGGTTTGCCGGAGATGAGCCAACCATCATGGATTCGGCGAAGCCGCCGTGGCGGGAACCGCAAGAAGAACAACGTCGTCACCCACCAGTTCACCAGCGTGGTGCGCACGACGCCGTTGGCGTTCCAACGCCGTCCGCTCGTGACCAACCCCGAACGGATGAAGGCGAGCCGACCCGCGCTCCGCAATCGCCGCGCGAACGAGAGGTCTTCCATGATTGGAATCTCGGGGAAGCCACCGAGGGCCTCGAAAACCTGTCGCCACACGAAGATACCCTGGTCGCCATATGGCAATCGCAACCAGCGCGACCGGCGGCTGGAGACCCGGGCAACCAACTTGCACAGACGGCGAGGCGAATCGATGTGCAGATCAAACGCCCCGCCCACAGCCCCGTCGCCAATGATGCGCCGCTGGATCTCCTCCAGGGCGCCGGGCAGCAGAAACGTGTCGGCGTGCAAGAACAGCAGGATGTCCCCCGTTGCGTGGCGCGCGCCGATATTCATCTGCCGGGCGCGGCTCGGTGGCGCGCGAAACACGTAGGAGGTGAATTGCTGCGCGACCTCCACCGTGCGGTCCGCGGATCCGCCATCGACAACGATCAATTCGACGTCCGGATGGTCGGCGAGTTGACGCAAGGTAACTGGAAGGTTTACCTCTTCATTCAGGGTCGGAATAATGACACTGACGAGCATGGCCGCCTAGCTTTGACGAGAACATTACTGGAACTTATACAAAAAATCCACTCCTAAACCGCAACGCCGTCGCAAACCGCCGATTCATCGCCTTATGATGCCCGCTGCCAGCGGTTGGTTGCGCAGCTGCAATACGAAAGCGACTAATCCTTATCAGTGCCCCGGTGCGTGATATTTTCCAGTTCCAGCGTGATCGCCGCGACGATGCCGTAATCTGCTGATTCACGCGTGACACCGATGGGGACGGCCACCAAGAACTCCACGTTCTTCGCCAGCCTGCAAACCACTTCGGGCGTGATGTAATACGTGGTTGCTGCACGGGTTGACAGGCCATTGCCCTCGAGCGCGAGAAACCAGCGGTCGACAGGGTAGAGTATCGCGACGTTGTACTCAAACTCGTCGCGCGGATCGTCCCCGGCATTCGTGACGGCGCGCTGCCAGCCACAGTTGAGCTGCGCGTTGAACCGCCCGAGCCATGTGCTCGCCGTGAAGAACGGCTCCAGCGTAAGCCGTCCTTCGCCCAGATTGCGGACACGGTCGCCCGTCGGAATGCCGGCGCCAAGGCCGGCCGTCAATGCAAACGGTCGCTCACCAAGCGGGACCACCCCGTACCGCACCGCCGCTTCGACGTCACCGATGCCATTGACCGAATGCCCATCGGTGGGATTGACAAACTCGTACGGCACCTCCGCATCGAGTTCCCAGCGGTCGGTCAAACCATACTCAACATCAGCGGCAGCGGTGATACGCTTCTGGTCAGGCAGCTTGAAGTACCGGAAGACGCCGGTGCTTTGGAATTCATCGGTCCCCTGCATCACGACGGAGCTTGTAATGGCCAACTCCTGGGGAAGTTGTTTGTCGATCTGCGTCTCTTGCGCCACGGCGAATGAAACCGGCGCCAGCATCACGGCCAGCAGCAGCGCCGGCCTCATCCGAGCGCTCCGAGCGCTTTGGTGATGCTGCCGCGGATGCAGGTGAAAATCGGCGTGTCGCGCAGCGTGTACTTGCGTACTTCGTGCTCGCGCATTTCCATAACGAGCTCAATGAAATCTTCGGGCCTGTCGCCCTCGAACGCCACGACGAACTCGGGATCATCCAAGCCGAAACAGTAGATCGTGTTGATCTTGATGCTCGGATAGCGATGACCCGTCTCGATATGGACGTTCATCATCCGCTGGCGTTCCTCTTTCGAGAGCAGATACC
>JBGPVO010000356.1:0-2067 GCA_041491705.1 Verrucomicrobiia bacterium | reverse complement strand
CAACCAAAGCAAAGTCCGCTACGAAGTTCTGCACCATCCGGAGGCGTTCACGGCGCAAGAGCTGGCCGCGATCGAGCATGTGAGTGGACGCAGCCACGCCAAGGTGGTGATGGTCAAGACGGATGGCGACCTTCTAATGACCGTGTTGCCGGCGGATCATCGCCTTGATCTGGAAAAACTGGACAAGATCGCCGGGCGAAAAACCGCTGTGGCCACCGAGGCGGAGTTCAAGCCGCTGTTCCCCGATTGCGCGGTTGGATCGATGCCACCATTCGGCCAGTTGTACGGCGTGGCGACGTACCTGGACAAGAGCCTGGCCGAGGCCGAGCGAATCGTGTTCGAGGCGGGCACGCATAGCGACGCGATCAAAATGCGCTATGCCGACTACGAACGGTTGGCGAAGCCGACCATCGCGGATTTCGCGGTGAAATTGCATTGAACAGTCGCTTAACCAGCGCGTCGGCGGCGTGACTCAGCGAATGGGACAACGACAAGTACGGATTGGCGCGCCCGTGGCGCGGGCTCGGAACATGGGAGCTGCGCGGGCCCGACGGCAGCGAGCTCCCGATTGTCCGCGCCAGCTCAGTTCGGGAGGCCGTTACGAAGGCGATGGAGGCAGTTCGATGATGAACCCACTCAAGATTCCAGACTTGTTGCGAGACGAAGCGTTGCGACGGCACGAGTTTCCTGTATGTGAGAACAAGGTGTTTCTTGCGCACGCGGGTGTCAGCCCGTTGCCGCGCCGCGTGGCGGAAGCAATGAACCAATATGTCGAGACCGCGGCGCACGACCAGCAGGAGAGCATGGCGACCGACGAGGCGGTCGACGAAACGCGCGCGCTGGCGGCGCGACTCATCGAAGCGACGCAGGAGGAGATCGCGTTCGTGGGATCGACGTCAATGGGGCTGGCGATGGTGGCTGCCGGACTGCCATGGGAGCGCGGTGACAGTGTTGTGTGTTACCGCGACGATTATCCGGCCAATGTGTACCCGTGGATGAATCTGGCGCGGCGGGGAGTGAACGTGCGGTTTGTGGAGCCGAAACAGTTCGGAAATGTCACAGTCGAAGACCTTGAGCGCGTGGTGGATCGAAAGACGCGGCTGGTGTCGCTGGCCAGTGCGCATTTCCAGAGCGGGTGGAGACTGGACGTGGACCGGATCGGCAGATTCCTGCGGGAACGAGAGATCCTGTTCTGCCTGGACGGGATCCAGAGTTTCGGGGCGCTGCGAACGTCAATGAAGTTTGTGTATTTCGCCGCGGCAGACGCGCACAAATGGTTGTTGGGACCGCTGGGCACGGCGATTCTCTATGTGCGGAAGCAACACTTCGATCGGTTTCATCCGCCGCTGGTCGGGTGGAACAGTGCTTCGAGCCCGAATTTCATCGCGCAGGAATCGCTGGCGTTCAAGCGGGATGCGCGCCGCTACGAGCCGGGTAGTTTGAACCTGACGGGTATCATCGGGTTGAGGGCGGCGCTGCAGTTGATTCTCGAATGCGGCATCGAAGCGGTGGAGACGCGTGTGCTCGCCCTGGCGCGACAGGCAATTGCCGGCGCGACAAAGGCGGGATTTGGCGTGGTGGGTCCTGTGGAGGGGACGGGCGTCTCGGGGATTGTGTCGGCATCATCAGAGAAGCGTGACATGACGAAGTTGCACGCAGGATTGGATGCGGCGAAGATCGCGACATCGCTTCGTCATCTCCGGGACGGGAGAAGGTGTTTGCGCTTTTCACCCCATTTCTACAATCGGGAAGAAGAGATAGCCGACTGTGTCGAGCGGATTCAGTCACGCTGAGCATCGGGCGGGCAATCGATTGCGGGCGAGAAGGAAGCGAGGTTGCTTCGTCGGAGTTGCGGTCGGCGTGGGGAGCGCTGGCCGGCGAGTTTATCTGTTGACAGTCCTGGAGATGGCTGCTAGTTTTTGAGTTAAGTAAAGTTGATGGCACACACCGCCGCGAAGCGGGCCGGTCCCGAGAAGCGCGGGGAGGGGATACATTCCTAACCAACTGACGGAGGCATTACCAAAATCATGAGACGCTTACTGAAACGCAGAATCGGCGGCTTCACTT
>JBGPVO010000355.1:0-2112 GCA_041491705.1 Verrucomicrobiia bacterium | reverse complement strand
TGCTAACAGATTGTTGCTGTGAGAGCCATTGCAGTCTCACGCAAATGGGGGCTGCTGCTTCTCTTACGAAAGCACGTCTGATTCCTCTGACCGTTTGGCAGAAGGCTTGACCAAGCGAGACTTGTAGGACGTGGCTGTCGCAGCCCGCGAGAAGCTGATTGTGTCGTATCACACGGGCAAACGCGATTACCCGAACACGGAGGCTTTTATCGCGGACGTGGAGCAACGCATTGCGGGTCGTATTCAGATCACAAGCGATGGCTGGCAGCCGTACCCTGAAATCATCCGGCGCTAACGAATACCCCCTCAACCACAGGAGGTTCGATGGAGGGTTATCCGATGTCCGCCGTGGAGCGGGCCATGAAAGCACAAGCGGTGATTCTGCAAGCCATCAGCGGGCAATTGCGGTGGTGGCAGGCCGCGGAGATTCTCGGCGTGTCCCGCCGGACCATGCGCCGCTGGAAACAGCGCTACGTCGCGTCCGTGGACTTGCTCAGCGATCGCGAGTTGCAGGTGCTGCGCCTGCTAAGCCCGGGTCGCAGCGCGATGCCCGTCGCTTAGGATTGTTTGAGGCTGGCGATGTCGATGACGAACCGGTATTTCACCAGCCCTTTGATCACGCGTTCGTAAGCGTCGTTGATCTGCTGGATGGGAATCACTTCCACGTCCGAGGCGATGTTGTGCGCGGCGCAGTAATCCAGCATTTCCTGCGTCTCCGCAATGCCGCCGATCGCCGAACCGGCCAGGCTCCGCCGCCGCCCCAGCAAACTGAACGGTGGCACCGACATTGCCCCGGTGGGAACGCCGACGCAGACCATCACGCCGTCGGTCTTCAGCGTGTTCAGGTACGCCTCGGAGTCGTGCGGCGCGGAAATCGCATCAATGATGAAGTCGAACTGGTTGGACAGCGATTTCATCGTCCCGGGTTGGGACGTCAGCGCGAAATGGTGCGCGCCGAGGCGTTTCGCATCCGCCTGCTTGGAAGGCGAGGTGCTGAACACCGTGACTTCCGCGCCGAAGGCGGCGGCGAACTTCACCGCCATGTGGCCAAGCCCGCCCAATCCCAGCACGCCGACCCGCTGCCCGCGGCCCACCTTCCAATGGCGCAGGGGCGAGTAGGTCGTGATGCCCGCGCACAGCAACGGCGCCACGGCTTCCAGCGGCAGTTTGGGTGACACGCGTAGCGTGTATTGTTCATCCACCACAACGCGGGTGGAATAGCCGCCGTAGGTGGGCGTCTTCCCGTCCCGTTCACGGCCGTTGTACGTCCAGTTCGGGCCGACCTGGCAATACTGCTCCAGCCCGGCCTTGCATTCAGGACATTCGCGACAGGAATCGACGAAACAGCCGACACCGGCCAGGTCGCCGACCTTGAACCGGGTCACCCGGTCGCCCACCTTCGCGATGCGTCCGACGATTTCATGGCCCGGCACCATCGGAAACATGCCGGGGGACCATTCGTCACGAACCTGATGGATGTCCGAGTGGCAAACGCCGCAGTACAGGATATCGATCAGCACATCGTGCGGACCGGGCTCGCGGCGTTCGATGAACAATGGCGCCAGCGGCGCCCTGGCAACAGCAGCAGCATAAGCTGGGGTCTTGATCATAAAATTCTCGCCTCCGTCTCTGCTGCCAATCTTCCGCCACTCCCGCCGCCTGTCAAGACCGGCACCGAAACTACTTATCGGCGAACTTTCTTTGCATGACGTTGGGGCCGTCACCGTGGCGTAGGGGCGAACGCTGTCAGTATTCAGCTCTCGGCGGAAAGTCCCGGGCCGCAGCGGTGAACAGAGTTCGACTGTCTGCTGGTGACCGAGTATCGTGTTGCGAACGATGACCATGAAGAAGCAATACGATTTCTTGAAAGGTGAACGCGGCAAGTTCTACAGACCACATCTCCGCCTCAACATCCCTGTTTATCTTGAGCCCAAGCTCCAGAAGTCCGTCGAGAAGATCGCCCGCCGGAAGGGCCAGGAGATCAGCGCCGTCGTCAGCCACATCGTCCGCAAGGAAGTCGAGTTGATCGAAGAGATGAAGTAACTGTGGTTAATCGTGGCTACCCCAAGTAGCTGCTTGTTGCGCTTCGACTAACTCGGATCAGTCGTCTCC
>JBGPVO010000354.1:0-2117 GCA_041491705.1 Verrucomicrobiia bacterium | reverse complement strand
TGTGGGCGCTCCGAACCAGCTCGACCAGTACCTGCCTCTCCGTCTCCGAGAGATCCAGTTGCATACGACACCTCCACCGTTGGGTTCTTGTTTACCATGACAATATACCTCGTTATCATCCCCGCCAACCATGAATCCGTCCCCCCGTCCGTCCGATGCCGCGCCCGGTGGCATGCGTGGCGCCACGCGCATGCACGACCCGAGCGAGGCCGCGCACGACCGCACGCGGCGGCGTTGGATGAATGTGGCGTTCGTGGTGATCCTGCTCGCCACCGTCGGGCAGTGGCACTGGGTTGGCATGCACGAACCGGATTGGCTGGGCGCAGTGTTGTCGGCTGTCGCCGCCGCACCGCTCGGGCTGACTGTCAAAATCTTCGAGCTCCGGTTCAAGATGGCCGCGGCGGAACGTCGGGCCGTGTTGCGCGAATTGCCGAAGGGCATAAAGACCGGGTTGATGATCTACAGTATCTTCGCCGTCATTGTCTTTGCGTGGGAACCGTCCCCATGGCCGTGGGCGCTCTGGGGCATCTGGTTGTACGACTTCGTCACCTACTATCACGACCGCCCCGAACGCATCCGCCATCTCTACGCGGTGACCAAGACGCTGGACGAGTTGCGCGGTTTTCGCGCGCCGTGGACGTGGGTGCTGCCCGCGCTGGCGTGGGAGCTTTTCAGAAGGACAATATCGCGCTGACCGCGCCCTCGTCCTTGCTCGGCGTGATGACGGCGACGTTGAGACGATTGTCGCGAAAGATATCGGCGGCGGCTTTCTGCACGTCCGCAGCCGTGACGTCGGTGATGCGGCGTTCGACTTCGGCGGGGGATGGAATCTCACCGTACGCGAGCAAGTGTTCCCCGAGCCACATCATGCGGTTGGCGGTACTCTCCAAACCCAGCCGCATCTGGCCGATGGCGTAGTCCTTCGCGCGTTGCAATTCCACCGCCGAGGGCGGTTGCCGCGCAATCTTGCGCATTTCGGCGAGGATCAAGGCCAGCGCACGGTGCAATCGCTTCGTATCCAATCCCGCCGAGACCAGCAGCGCGCCGGTGTCGGCAAAGTAGGTCGTCGACGACTGGATGGAGTACGCGAGGCCATGCCGCTCGCGGATCACCTGAAAGAGGCGCGAACTCATGTTCTCGCCGAGAATGACGCTCAGGGCCTTCAAGGCGTAGCGGCGTGCATCGTGCCGGGAATACCCGCGAATCCCGATGGCCAGGTGTGACTGTTCGCAGTTCTTGGTGAAAAACCGGAGCCTCGCCGCCCGCTGCACCTCGTGCGCCGGCGCGAACGACGGCGAGCGACCGTTGCGCGCCATCGGGAGCAACTTTCCAACGCGCCGGACGATATCGTCGTGCCGGCAGTGACCGGCCACGGCCACGACGGTGTTGGCGGCCACATACTTCCGATGCTTGAAATCCAGGAGCGCGCGGCGATCCATCGTATCCAGCGTCTTGGCCGTGCCCGTGAGCGCGCGGCCCAGCGGATGTTCGGGCCAGAGCGTCTCCGTCAGCAGCTCATGCACGTAATGGTCGGGCTGGTCGCGGTACATCAGCAACTCTTCCTTGATTACGCCCCGCTCCTTGTCGATGTCGGCGGCGGCGAACCGCGGATGCAGATACATGTCCGTGAGTACGTCGAGAAGCGTGTCCAGATGCTTGTGACTCGCCTTCGCGTAGTAACAGGTCGTCTCCTCGCTGGTGAACGCGTTGAGGTAGCCGCCGATGCCTTCGACGGTCTGGCTGATCTGTTTGGCGCTGCGCCGGGGCGTGCCCTTGAAAAGCAAATGCTCGATGAAATGCGACGCGCCGCTCAGCCGTGCCGGCTCGTAGCGACCGCCGACGCCGACCCACACGCCAACGGAAACGCTTTCCATGTGCGCCATCTTCGCCGTCGCCACGCGCAGGCCGTTAGGAAGTTGAGTAATCGTAAACATGCGTAACCCACCAGCATATTACCGCAGTGTTGGCGCAGGTCAAATACTTGCGTCCAAATAGCCAATTTGCGACACTACCTGCCCATCATGCCGCGTGACCGCATCGAACTGGAGCAGCTTGAGTACAAACTTCTCGCGCCCTACGCGCAGAAGTCCGCCGACTCGCGCGGGCGCACATTCCCT
>JBGPVO010000353.1:0-2122 GCA_041491705.1 Verrucomicrobiia bacterium | reverse complement strand
GGGCCAATCACAACGGAGCGCGCCGAATCATGTACCTGCGGGGGGGCAGGGGGCCGGGTCTGAAAATCCTGGTGTCGACGGTTCAATCCCGTCCCTGCCCACCATGTTTTTCCCTTCAGACTTCGACGCTTTACCTCGCACTCCACGCCCGAACTTCCCTCGCGTCGTGCGCGTGACTCGACCGGTACTCGACTTGACGAGGCGCGACCTCGTCGCGTCCGCCAACGGGCGAGCGGGCGCCATCCACCGGAGAGACCAAGAGCAAGGCGCATCCCACAAGGTAGAGGAGTGTCAAGAAGCGGAGCAACAACATGCGCGTCAGGGCTGTGGAAATTCCTGGATGGATATTGTTGACTGCCATCCAGAGGTGACTAGACTGCTGGAGTTTACGCGGTTGATTTGTCCATCAAACTCAATTCCGATAGAAAACCACCAACTTCATCCACGCGGGGTCAAGGGTGTCGATACCCTCGATCCTGCGAACGTTGTAGTTCGACACGTTCAGCTCGGTCATCCAATCGCGGACGCTCACCGTCGCCCGTGTGCCGCCACCGAACCGCTCGCCAAAATAGTCATCCACATCGACCCGTGATTCTTCGAGCACCAACACACGAGCGCCGGGTTTTTGCGCCATCGTTCGGAGTTCGCTGATCTCCTTTGGGAATGTCCAGCGCCGGTGGCTGTAGAAGAGCAAACTGAATCTTGGGTGGCCGTATGCCACGAATTCAGCATCGGGCGGTAGTTGGTCGAACAGCTCCTGCAACTGCACGGCTGGTGTGACTTGACGTAGGGCGCTACCCAGTACCAGGGGGACAATCGCGACGACGACCAGAGCGGCTCCCATCCCGGCATACCGGTGAAACCGGTAGCCAAATCCCAAGCCGGCCAAGCCTGCGACAATCACCGCGGTGCTGAGTGCCGCCGTCCGCAAGGCGGTATACGGTGATACAAATTCCGTCGAGAGGCAGAAGATCCCTATTCCCGCAATGCCAAGCAAGTACAGCGACATAACCAGACAGAACCAAGCCCTGGCCCATCTTCCCGGCGAGCGCTGCATGTCCACGATTTGCGCGACGATGAGAAAAAACGCGGGGAAAGACGGCAACACATAATGCGGCAGTTGGCTCGCGTAGAATGACAACGCGATGGGCAGGCCGAGCAACCAGGAAACGAGCCAGGCGTTGGTTTCGTTCCAGCGCCGCCGCAACGCTCGGATCCCATCTCCAGCAAAGGCGATCCAGGGAAACAGGCTCACGAGAGCGGTCACGGCGTAATAGCCGACGAAGTAAGGGCGGTCATTGAACGAATGCGTCGCTCCTTGAATCACCTGTTTACGGATGCCAATCTGCCAGGCAAGTCCGTGCGTTTTGATCATTACGGGCACAGCCCACAGGGCAACGATCCCAGCCAACATCGCCAATCCCCATGGAAGCCCCAGATTTCGCCACGCAATCGGCTGGCGCCAAATGAGGAAGCGGTGAAACAGCAGCGTCAACACGACAACGACGATCGCTATCGGTCCTTTCGTCAAGAAGCCCAACCCCAACGCCCCATACATTGCGACGAACCACCGCCAGGGATATTGCGACTCCTGGTGCCTCAGTAGGCGGAAACAGGCATACTCTGCCACCGCAACTGATAAGACCATCGGCATGTCAATTACCGCCGCGTGCCCAACGATCAGCACTTGCACGCAGGTCAGCAACCCGAACGCGGCGGCGAATCCGACTCGCGCTGAAAACCAGCGCCGCCCGATCGCGTTCACGACCAGCGCCAGGCCGATCGTGGCGAGGATGGACGGGAGTCGCGCGGCAAATCCGTTCGCGCCGAGCACACTGTAGAAGGCACGCATGAGCCAAAACACGAGAGGCGGCTTCTCAAGATCAGGCTGTCCATTGAACAGCGGAACGACCCATTCGTGAGCATCCATCATTTCACGGGCTTTCTCTGCATTGATCGGTTCATCCTCATCAAGCAAGGGAAGCGATTGTGTCCAGGGCAACAACACGAGCAAAGCGATCGCAACCAGCAGCCACGAGCCAAATCGGGCGAGCCACGGTTCCACTCGCTCGCGACCCTGTGGGGAATCGGTGCTGGTCGGTTGCACGGGCCGGTTCATCTC
>JBGPVO010000352.1:0-2124 GCA_041491705.1 Verrucomicrobiia bacterium | reverse complement strand
CTCCCCACCGGGTATCACAAGGCTGAGGATCGGCATCAGAATGTCGGCGACCAGCGACGACACTACCTTTCCGATTGCGCCCCCCATGATGACGGCGATTGCCAGTCCCAACACCTGGTTCTTCAGTAGAAATTCCTTGAATCCCTTGACCACGTAGTCCTCCTTCGAGATGGATTGCTACATTGTAAGGGAAATATCGCAGAACGCAACGCCGGAGACCCCTAGGCGACCCGGGAACTTCCTCCCCGCCGTTGCTGTCTAAGCACACAGATCCGGCCGGATATCGAAACTCAATGACGAGGGAGGTATCCGCAAATGTTTGAACAGGCAATACTCGATGATCGACGTGCAGTCCGTCCGTGGGCCGTCATGCTGTCAGCCACGGGCCAGACCGCTGTGGTGGGATCGGTGATGTTGTTCACCTTGAGCAGGTCATCGCTCTTGATGCCATACTTCTTGGCGATCGTCGACGGCGACTCGTTGAAGTCCACAATGTGGATTGTCTGCCCGTTCTCAGTATAGGTGCCGGGCGCCTGCCACGCCGCTGACGAGGTGGGCGCAATGCCCGCGCTGACCGTATTGGCCGCCGTGTCCGTCGTCGCCTTGGCCGTCGCCGTCGGGATGTGGAGTTTTTGGCCGACCTTCAGTGAATCACTGCCCAGGTTGTTGACCTGCTTGATCGCCGCAACACTGGTGCTTTGCAGCCGCGCAATCTTCCAGAGTGAGTCACCGGACTTGACGGTATATATGGTGCCACCAGCGTCCGTTGCGCTCGTCGGAGCCGCTGACGCGGTCGTGGAGGACCCGGCGCCATTGGCATCCGTCGAGGTCGGAACAACTGACGCCGTTGCGATGCCGGTCTTTTCGGATTTCGTCGCGGCCGGGACCGTCAGTTTCTGGCCGACTTTGAGCGTGCTCGTCTTGGTCAGGTTGTTCGCGCGGCTGAGTTCGCCAACTGTAATGTTCTCCAGCTTCGCGATTTTCCAGAGCGAATCGCCCTTCTTGACGACATACGCGCGTGCTGCCGTTGGGGGTGTTGCCGGCTGGGCCGTTGCCGCCGGAGCAGCACCTTCATTTCCCGCCATGGAGCCGGCGGGCGCGAGTGAACCCGCCGCACCCGGACCTTGCGGAGTCGGAATAGAGGTTACTTGATTGCTGGCGGCACCCGGCAGCATGCTGTCCGAGGGCTCGTTGTTGGCCGCCATGTCGGGCGTGCCGCTCTTGACCCGGGAGCATCCCTCGAAGACGACAATGCCTCCGATCACCAGAACATGTAATGCAACGACGATCAATACGACTTTCGAGACTTTCATTGGTTCCTTTCGTTTCGGTATTCTTGTTTTGATTTGCGGGCTGTTGTGCAAACCCTGTTACGTTCCATCACTACAAATTGAAGACCTGCCGCTTGAACTCCTCACCGCGATGTTCATAGTTCTCAAACATGTCGAAACTGGCGCACGCAGGCGATAGCAACACCGTATCGCCCCGGTGGGCATGACCGGCGGCGACGCGCACTGCCTCTTCCATCGAGAACGCCCGCACACACGGCACCACCTTGGACCAGGCGCGCCACATCTTGTTCTGCGCCTCGCCAATCAGCACGGCCAGTTTGGCCTTTTCGGCAACCACCTCCTTCAGGGGCCCAAAATCCAAACCCTTATCGCGCCCGCCGGCGATCAGCACGGAGCGCCCCGGCAGGGAACGCAGCGCTTTCTCGACAGCGTCGACGTTGGTCGCTTTGGAATCGTTGATGTACGTCACTCCATCGATTTCGGCCACAAATTCACAGCGGTGCGGTTGGGGACAGTACGAGCAAATCGCCTCGCGCATCTGCGACACGGGCAAGCCCATCGCCAACCCGGTCGCCAGCGTCGCCAGCACGTTCTCCGCGTTGTGCACCCCACGCAGGTTCGTTTCGCCCATTTTCAACAGAATCCCCCGGCACTCCGGCAACCGGCACCAAATCGTATCGTTATCGAACCAGTCGAGCCACACATCGGCCTCGCGGTTGTAGGCGCTGAACGTGATGCGGCGCGCCTTGAGGGCAATCCCCATCTGCTGCAGCTTCTCCAACGTCTCGACGCTCACGACCGCCGTGTCTTCCGGCTGCTGGTTCATGAAAAT
>JBGPVO010000351.1:0-2142 GCA_041491705.1 Verrucomicrobiia bacterium | reverse complement strand
CCCGCGAAAACTTGCAGGTCGAAGATAATCCCCAAAAACACTCCATGGCAAAGAGCGCGCAGGTAGAACCGCCGCGGCGGGACCGTGACGGTTTCGTCCGGTGTGTGCCCGACCGGCGAAGCGGTGGCGTGTCTGGTACCGGACGGCCGGCTCCACAAGTTCACAAAGAACAAACCCAGCAGGGACACTGCGGTGACGAATTGAAAACCGCTACCGAATGGCCACTCGACAATGCAGAAGGTGGATACCCCCACGCTGCTCACCAATCCCGCCACGGGATTGCGAAACAGCCGATATCCCGTGAGGAAGCCGGCGCCCAATAGTATCAGTGTGTTCAGCGAGTACAGGCGAAGAAATGTGAGGCGAGGTGGCCACCCCGTCAGGGTGCTGAGCTTGGCATTGACTGCTTCCATCAGCCCGAAAGGCACGCAGGGCGGCGCTTGTGTGTAAAAGGGGTCCTTTCCAAATACCCCCGTTCGCTGATACTCATCGGCCGCCGCGATGTGCCACCATGAATCGCGGTACCGATTCAGAATCAGCGCGGAGTGCGTAACGATACACCACAGCGCAAAGCCGAGAACGATCAGGCACAACAGCCCGACCAGTTTTTCAAAGGCCCGTGTCATTCAGATTCTCTTCTGCGTTGTCCCGTCAGGGGACTCATCATCATCTCCTCATGCCAAGCGCCGCGACCCAATGATCATTCACGTCGGTAAGGCGAGGCCGATCGACAGTCAAGACTAGAACGAGTAGTTGGCGGAGACTGAAACGTCATTCACTTTATAGCTTGAGTCGGGAAGATTTGAGGCTCGCGCCTGAAATCGATAGGTAAGAGACGTGCTGAGATGTTTTGTAAACTGCCGCGATAAGCCGACGCCCACCTGATAGACGTCCGCGATTTCCCTGGTTCCATTCAGGGCTTGGAGGTGTGTCCATGTAACGTTTGGAGAGAGGGTCAGGTAGCGGTTGAGACGATGCGCGATGCTGTAGGCGATGCCCGTGGTTTCCGTGATGCTTGAATCCTTGAGCAGGAGAGCCACGCCGGGACTGCGGAAGAAAGCGAGGCTGTGTGTTGTATTCGGCCGCAACGGATGAGTGTAACTCACTGCCACCGTGGAGCTGATGCCATCGATATTATCCACCCCGTTCGTCTTGGTGGCCGCCAGTTCTGCATGCGCCCAACCCAAACTGATGGTGCCATTGAGGCTGGGCGTAATCTGGCCGTTCACACCGCCTTCAATCGTAATGCCGGTCGAGTCGCGCAGCTTGGGGTCAGCGAGCTGGGTGATTCCATACGAGTTTCTCACAAACACGGAGTAGCCTTCCCGCAAGGTAAACGACGGTGTAAACGAGAATTGGTAGTCCGTCTCCTCCTGATTGGGATCGTCGGGGAACCAATTGTCATTCCGTTGCGCGGCGAACGTCACGGCAAATTTGCCCAACGGGCGCGTCGCGGTGGCGATGCTCGTGTTGGAATAGGACTTCACCTGTGTTCGGTCGACGGCAAACGTGGCCTCCAGCGGGTCGTTCCTGAAGTTGAAACTGTCGGACAAGGTCACGGTCCACTGCTCGACGTAAATGGGCAACGTCAACGACGCGGTCAACGGCGCCCCGAAGCTATCCCCCTGCACGTGATTCAGGGAGTGACTGTACGTCGCCGACATCTGGAGGCTGAACTCTTCGCCGCCGGCAAACGGCAGGAATACGCCGCCACTAAGGGTCGGTCCCATCGTGAGCAAGACATCGGACTTCGGGTTATGCTCGCTCGTATTGGCATTGTCCCGGTAGTCTGCCCCGACTGTGACACCCGCCGTCATCCGGAACGGGCCCCACTGGACGTTTTGAGCGACGGCAGCCTGACCCAGCCCCAACTCGCACCCGAGCACGAGCAAAAACGTTTCAACTCGCAGACGTTTGCGGTGCGCTCTCATTCTCTGTTACGCGACGTGACGAAACTGTGCTTCCCTCACCTGCCGATTAGGCGACAAGATTAGCTGTTATGGTATCCGGACGGGTCGGTCCTGTAAATTAAAAAAGGGGCAAGGATCGTGCCGAAATCGCTGGTGGTTACCGCTTTGCAGGGGCACGCGGTGGGCGGGGCGGGCGGACGTCTTCCTTGGTCCAGTGCTCAACCATCTCGTG
>JBGPVO010000350.1:0-2171 GCA_041491705.1 Verrucomicrobiia bacterium | reverse complement strand
GTGCCTGCCGAGTTGGTGCGTGGGCGCTGGGACAAGGAAATCGCCGAGTTGTTGTCGGCCGAACTTGTGCAATGGCGCAATAATCGCCTCCAACCCACCAAACGCGGTATCCTCTTCGCGGACGAAATCGCCGCGCAGTTTGTCTGAAGGCCGATTATCGGCGGCCAGGATTGTTTGATTCGTCCCCACCGGCGAGCGGTTCATCCCACGACAGCAGCGGCTGGTCACAAATCGGTTTCGTTTCCCCAGATTCTGGTGCAGAGAAGCGGCGTGAAAGCGATGTGTATGGCAACGATGCAACCAGAACGAATCGGCGGAGAGGCGTTGTGTGGCATTCACACGTCGCCGGAAGCAACGGAGGAACAAATCGTGAAAGGTCATGTCTTGTTCGAGCAGGGTGAACGTCAGCGCGGGGAGATGCTGACATTTATCAGCTTGGGGATTGCCGGGATCGCAATGATCCTGTTTGCCGTTTCGGCCATGTTCGATTTGGCGGCCGGGGGCGATCAGGTCGCGGCGGCCTTGTCGGACAACTCGCCGGTGAGAGCGGAGAGTGCAACTGCGGCGCCGCTTGCCGCCCGTGATTCCAGCGAACACGATGCCGTCGTGATTGATCCACCGGCACAGGCCACGAATGGGGCCGCTGCCAGCTCACCGGGGGCTGCCATCGCGGTTGGCCGTGGGTCACGGATTGTCCGGCCGACGCGCCCTGGGCTGACGGGTCCTCGCATGCGGCCGGGATGGTTCGCTGATTTTTAACGACACAAGGGCCCGGTCGGAGTAAATTTGCCGTCGAGCGTCATGGAAAAGAAACGCCTCACAGAGAATCGCTGGTTCCGCGTGGGCTTGTTCATCGCGTTGTGGACGGTGCTGGCCCTGGCCGAAGCCGGTTCGACGTACGTGGCGCAACTGAAATACGACAAGCCGGTGACGTGGGATCTGGCGTTGCGGCGATCGTTCAAGGAATGGTACGCGTTAGGGTTCCTCTCCATTGGCATCTTGTGGCTCTGCAACCGGGTCCGGCTGGAGTCGGTCCAATTCAAAAAGTGGTTTGCAACCCATTTCATCGCTTCACTGGTATTTGCGCCGGTCAGCGTGGCGCTGTGCTCGTGGCTGATGGCGGGCGAGCGCTCGGTCCAGGACGGCTCGATTCTCACGTTCTCCTTTCTCTTCAAGAAGCTAAGCATCCACTACGCTGTGTTCGAGTTGATCATCTATTGGATGGTCGTACTGGGGCATCTGGGTTGGTCAAGCTACCAGCGATATCGCGACCACGAACTGGAGGCGGCCGAGTTGCACCGGCAACTCGTGGAAGCCCGGCTGGACGCGCTGCGCATGCAGCTCAACCCGCATTTCCTGTTCAACACGCTGCACACGATCTCGGCGCTCCTCCATGAAAATCCCGAGGCGGCGGACCGCGTGGTGGCGCGCCTGAGCGAACTGCTACGCCTGAGCCTTGACCAATCCAAGGCGCAGGAAGTGCCGCTCAGCGAAGAACTGGCGTTCCTCGACCGCTACCTGGAAATCGAGCAGACACGCTTCGGCGACCGGCTCAAGGTCGAGCGGATCATCGAGCCGGGCTCGCAGGACGCGCTTGTGCCCTGCCTCATACTGCAACCGCTCGTCGAGAACGCCATCCGGCACGGCATCGAACAACGGGAGGAGGCGGGGCGGCTGGCAATCAGCACCCGCCGCGACAACGGCGTGCTCACACTGAGCGTCAGCGACAACGGTACTGGTTTGCCGGAGGACGCGGATGCGCCCCGCGAGGGCATCGGCCTGTCCAACACGCGCTCGCGGCTGCATCATCTCTACGGCGAGAGCCAGAAATTGGAACTGAAGCGGGTGCCGGGCGGCGGGTTGGAAGTCCGCATCACGATTCCCTACCGCACGCGAGCCATGGCATCGTAAGGACACCATGGCCGGTGACGCCAGAATCCGCGCCGCGATTGTGGACGACGAAGCTCCGGCCCGCGCCCGGATCCGCCAGCTTCTCAAGGACGAGCCTGATTTCGAAGTGGTGGGCGAGTACGCCAACGGGCGGCAAGCTGTCGCCGGCATCCAGCGAGACAACCCGGCGCTTGTCTTTCTCGACGTGCAGATGCCGCGGCTCAACGGCTTCGATGTCTGTAACACCGTCGCGGTCGCGGGCGCACCGCTGCCGTTGATCG
>JBGPVO010000349.1:0-2174 GCA_041491705.1 Verrucomicrobiia bacterium | reverse complement strand
TCCTCGCTCCGCATCTCCCGGATGAACAGGCCCTGACCGCGGCCCTGGCGGGCAGCGCTGACTGGCGCACCCTGTCGCTATCCAACGGCACGCGGGTGCGGCTGCTCACCTATCGGATCGCGACTTCCGCTGGCGTCGGCGTTCTTGGCGTTTCTGTTTCCGGCGGACAAGCCGAAGGCGATTCGGGCGCTGGCGATATTTGCCACAGGCGTGTCGTTGCTGATTACGCTGACGTTGTTTGCGCGCTTTGATCGGACGCAGAGCGGGTATCAATTCGTGCACGGGATCAACTGGCTGCCGAGTTACGGGTGCTCGTTGAAATTCGGCGTGGACGGCATCTCGATGACGTTGCTGTTGCTGGTCGGGTTCGTGTCGTTTTGCGGGACGCTGATCTCCAGCGAGATTCACGATCGCGAGAAGGAGTACTACATTTTGTTTCTCGCGCTGACATCGGGCATCAGCGGCACGTTCGCCACGATGGACCTGTTCTTCTTCTACTTCTTCTACGAGTTGGCGGTGATCCCGATGTATCTGTTGATTGGCATGTGGGGTTCGCTGCCGCCGGGCAAGCACGGTCGCACGAAAGAATACGCGACAATGAAGTTGACGCTGTACCTGACGGCGGGCGCGGTGCTGGCGTTGATCGGGTTGCTGGCAATTTATTTTGCGGGCGGAACGATGGATATCGAGAAGCTGCAGCACAACGTCTGGGTGGCTGCGAACACACAGCGGTTGGCATTTCCTTGTTTGCTCTTCGGGTTCGGATTCTTGGCGTCGATGTGGCCGTTTCACACGTGGTCGCCGCTCGGTTACGCGGCGGCACCGACGGCGGCATCGATGATGCACGCGGGCGTGCTGAAAAAGCTCGGCGCGTACGGCATCATTCGGCTCGCGCTGCCGTTGTTGCCTGAAGGCGCGCGGCACTGGGCAAGCCTGATCGCGGTGCTGGCGTGCTTCAATATTCTGTACGCGGGCTGGGCGGCAATGACCCAGAAGGACTGGAAATTCGTCATCGGCTACAGTTCGGTCAGTCACATGGGCTACGTGCTTCTGGGCATTGCGACGCTGAACGTCGTTGGCGTAAGCGGCGCCGTGTTGTTGATGTTCGCCCACGGCGTGATGGCGGCGCTGACGTTCGCGCTCATCGGCTTTTTCTATCACCAGACGCACAATCGATTCGTGCCCGATCTGAGCGGCTTGGCGGCGAAGATTCCCTATATCGGCACGTGCATGGTGATGGCGGTGATGGCGTCGAGCGGGCTGCCGGGGTTCGCGAACTTCGTTTCGGAAGTGATGGTATTCATTGGCGCGTGGCAGCAAGGCTCCACGGTGTTTCGCGTGGCGACCATCTGCGCCGTGTGGGGCATTGTCGTGACCGCGACGTATCTGCTGTGGGCGGTGCGAACGAGTTTCTTTGGACCGTTCGATGAGAAATGGTCGATGCTCAAGGACGCGGTCAGTTTCAAACAGAAATTCCCGTATGCGTTGCTGCTGGCAGCGCTGCTGACAGTTGGATTTTACCCGCGGTTGCTGACGGACATCATCCAGCGCAGCGTGGAGGCGACAATTGTAGTCCGCCAGCAATCAGGCGACGCGAAAGCCGCAGCATCAGAAGTCCCGTCGCACAACAATCTGGTGAAGCGTTGATAGCCTTGTACGCAATTCAGTTGGAGTGCCTGGTCGCGATCTGGGGAATCGTAATTCTCCTCGTGGACGCGTTCAGCCCGATTCCGAACAAGCGGACGATTGGGTACATGGCGGCGGGATTTGTGGCCGTGGCGCTCTTGTACAGTTTCACGATCCGGCCGTTCGATGAACCATTTTTTCATGGGATGTTCCGCCTCGACCCGTTCGCGCTGTATTTCAAACGGCTCTTCCTGCTGGCGCTGGCCATGGTGCTGGTAATGGCGGCGGAGTTTTCGCCGCGTATCGAATCGGGAGTCTCGGAGTTCTACGCCCTGCTGATGTTTTGCGCGACGGGCATGCTGCTCATTGCGTCGGTGAACGATTTCATTTTGCTGTTCGTGTCGCTGGAGTTGGTCACAATCACGTTCTACGTGCTCGCGAGTTACCTGCGCCGTCAGGTCCCGTCGTTGGAGGCGGGTACGAAGTATCTCATCCTCGGCGCGCTCTCGAGCGGGTTTACGGTGTACGGCATCGCGTACATCTTCGGG
>JBGPVO010000348.1:0-2178 GCA_041491705.1 Verrucomicrobiia bacterium | reverse complement strand
TGATTCTGGAAAAGCTGGCGCGCCGCCGCATCGCCTACAACCAATCCCGCTGGTTCAACGTCCAGCCGTATCCCGTGGACTCCGTCGCGGGGCCGATGGTGGCGATCACCAACGAGTACGCCGGGTCTGACGGCGATATTTTCTCGCACGGGTTCAAACTGCTCAAGCTCGGCCCGCTGATTGGCAAGCGCACCTGGGGCGGTGTGATCGGCATCTGGCCTCGGCATCCACTGGTGGACGGCAGCATCACCACGCAGCCGGAGTTTTCGTTCTGGTTCAAGGACGTGGGCTGGAAGGTCGAGAACTACGGCACGGACCCCGACATCGAAGTGGAGATGCGTCCGCAGGACTTTGTGGCGGGGCGCGACCCGCAACTGGTGCGGGCGTTGCAAGAAATGGGCAAGCTGCTGAGGACGAATCCGCCGCCGCGGCCCGACTTCGGCAAGCGCCCCGATCTCTCGACGGCGCGACTGCCCAAGCACTGAGCGCCGCTGCGGACGGCGCTTGCATGGCGGCGAAACGCGCGTACTGTCAATTTATCGGGAGGCAACGACTATGAAGGCAACTGATTTGGCAGCGAAGGAATGTGTCCCGTGCAAGGGCGGCATCCCGCCGTTGAAGGGCGCGGAACTGCGGAACCTACTGGCGGCGGTCAACAACGGCTGGCAGTTGGTGCGCGAGCATCATCTGGAGAAAGAGTACAAGTTTGAGGACTTCCGCCAGGCGCTCGACTTCACCAATCGCGTGGGTGAGATGGCCGAGCAGCAGGGACATCATCCCGACATTTATCTCGCGTGGGGCAAGGTGAAAGTCAGCATCTGGACGCATAAGATCGACGGACTTGTCGAGAGCGATTTCATTTTTGCGGCCAAGACGGACCAGTTGTTGTCCAAAGCGTGACGTTCCGAATCGCGGTCTTGTATGTCAACACCCGCCCAGCGCCGGTTGCTTCTGGAGATCGACGAGTACATCGAGCGGTTGTTCGTGCCGCGTGATCCCGTGTTCAAACAAGCACTGCGTGACGCTGCCGAAGCCGGTCTACCCGAAATCCACGTCTCGCCGAACGAAGGCAAGTTGCTCTACCTGCTCGCGAAACTCGCGGGCGCGAAGCGCGTGCTCGAAATCGGCCTGTTGGGCGGCTACAGCGCGATGTGGCTGGCGCGGGCGATCGGGCCGCAGGGTAAACTCGCGACGCTGGAAGTGGACGAGCGCCACGTGCGCGTCGCCCGCAAGAATCTGGAGCGCGCGGGACTGCTGGATCGCGTGGAGATTTGGCAGGGGGATGCGCGGGCGACGTTGGAAAAGATGGTCAAGGCGGGCGAGCCGCCCTTCGATCTGGTTTTCATCGACGCCGACAAACCGAGCTATCCGGTTTATTTGGACTACGCGATGCAGTTGACGCGTCCCGGCAGCCTGATACTTGCCGACAACGTCATTCGCGACGGGAAGGTGACGCGTAGCGGCCAGGCCGACCCGCTTGTGGTCGGCATTCAGAAGTTTAACAGGAAACTCGCCGTGAACCCGAAGCTCGAGGCGATTATGGTCACAGTCATGCGCGAAAAGCTCGACGGCCTCGCGATTGCGCGCGTGAAGGACTGATTCTCAGGTTCCCCCGCAAACGGTGTAGCCCTGTTCACGCAAATCCTCGGCTAGGTCCTTCTCCATTTGGCAGGCAGCCTCGTACGGCATGGGGTTGAGATACTCGTACAACTCGGGCAGCAGCCGCAGCCCGTACTTCTGAACGTAGTACGACGACTTGTAGCCGTCTTTGTGGTTCTGAAATCGCTCGATGGGCGGAATGCCTGTCATGCCGACGTACACGCACGGCTTTTTCGGATCGCGCTTCGGATTCGCCGCCGCGACCTTGCGCTCCTTCAGCACGCCATTGTCGAGCAAGACGACGTAAACATGATGATGGAATTGTTGGGACATCGTCGCGGAGAGTATAAGCGGATTACGTGCGCCAACAAGACCGTGTGTGTTGCTCACTTCGCGTGAAACAATTGGCGAGTTCCCGGCACAGGAATTTGCAGGCCAGTGCTTATTGAGCGGCCCGCAACCGCGCCAGGTTGCGTTGCGCGTCTGCATCATTGGGGTTGAGTTGCAATACCTGTTCGTACTGCCGAATGGCATCGTTGGTCCTGCCAACTTGGGCGAGGGCGTTCCCCAAATCGTAGT
>JBGPVO010000347.1:0-2183 GCA_041491705.1 Verrucomicrobiia bacterium | reverse complement strand
GAGGGGGTGGCGCGGGTGCGGGTGACCGAGTATATGAAGCTGCGGCCGTATCGCGTGGCGCGTGTCGAACCGTTGGAAAGTTTCGAGGACACGGTTGGGCCCAATCGCGAGCCGTTGATGAAAGTCGTCGCGCAACTGGCAAAGGCGCGGGCGCGCATGGGCGCCGAGCTGCCGAAATCGGTGCTCACGGCGCTACGCTCGGTCAAGAGCGCGGACTATTTGTCGGACCTCGTCAGCTACACGTTGTTGGACGATTACTACGAGAAGCAGACGATGCTGGAAACGCTCGATACGGAGCAGCGGCTGGAAAAATTGGCGGCTTTGTTGCAGAAGAAAATCCAGCAGTTCGAACTCTGGAAAACGCTCCAAGGCAGGTTGCCCAACAAACATGTCGGACACAATTGACGCGGCCGCGCAGCCGACAACCAGCCTCGATCATGGCGCTGCCATGAGGAGCGCCTATCTGGATCTCAAGGTTCCCGCCCGTGACTACGTGCGTCTGGCCCAAGGGTTTTATTTCATTTTCTGGGGACTGCTGGTGACGGTGCTGACGGGTGCGCAACTGCTCATGCCCATCGAAATCCCCCCGTTCGCGGAACTGTTCCTGGGCGTGGGTGTGTTGGGCACGGTGATCGGTTCGTGGCGGCTCTATCAGGTGCGCAGCCTGGGAAAACTGTGGCACGTCCGGATGCGCTGGACGCTCATCCTGGCGGCGTTGATGGTGTATTTTTCCCTGTTCTTCCACGTGTGGCGGCGCGTACCCGAGAGCACGTATCTGCTCGGCAACGTGTTGGCGTTCGCCGCCACGGGCATCGCCTACGTCATCGCCTTCAACCGCGTGGTCGCGGTGCTCGCCACGACCCTTGGCCGCAAAGACATGGCGTTGGAATCGCGCGTGTTTGGCACCGGCAACATCGGGCTGCTGCTGTTGCCGTTTGCTGGGATCATCGCCTACATCATCAGCATGGCCGTTCTTCAGAAAAGCGACCTGCTTACTGAACTGAGATTTCTCATCGGCCGCGCCAACCTGGTGATCATCATCGTGCTGCTGCTGCCGTTCTCGCTGACGTTATCGTTGGCGTGGAGCTGCAAGGACGCCGTACTGCGGCAGTTGTCGAATCTCGACGACCCCCGCGACTTCAGCGCCGACCACTCATGAACGGCTACCGCCACCGCTTTCCCAAATACGGGACTGTCGGCCTGATCATACTTCTGTTGATGGAAACAGCGATTTTTTGCTCGGAAACGGATGCGTTTCCCCGCGTCCCGTGGTGGCAGATCACCGCGTGGGCCACGCCTGTCTGCTGGTGGGCGTACATCCTGATCATCGATGCATGGATTTACCGACGCAAAGGCACATCGCTGTTGACGGATCGTCGGGATTCGTTTGTCATCCAGTGCATACTGTCCGTCGTATTTTGGTGTTTGTTCGAGGCGTACAATCGGGTGATCCCAGGCTGGCGCTATGTGCATCTGGAGTCGAATCTCTCATTGCGACTGCTCGGGTATGCCATCGCATTCGCCACGATCATGCCCGGCTTGTTCCTGACGTGCGAGTTTCTGCAGAGTCACGATCTCTTCGAGCGGGCGCGGATGCCGCAGGTTTCGTGGCGCCGCGGGGCACTTATCACATCGGTTGTGATGGGCATAATCTTTGTCCTTGTGCCACCCTTCCTGCCTCAGCCGGTACGGGGTTACCTGTGGGCATTTGTCTGGATGGGATGGTTCTTCCTGTTGGAACCGTTCAACTACTGGCGCGGGGCGCCGAGCATCTACCGGGATTGGCAGCATGGCGATCCGGCGCGCACGCTGCGATTGTTCACCGCCGGCGCGATTTGCGGATTGTTATGGGAATTCTGGAACATGTGGGCCTACACGAAGTGGATTTATGTCTTCCCGCTCGGGCAGGACATGAAGTTCTTTGAGATGCCGCTCATCGGCTTCGTGGGCTTCCTCCCCTTCGCCCTCGAATACTTCGTCATGTTCCACTTCATCGCCTCGTTCTTCACCCGCGACGACAGACTCGGAATCTGAGGCGGAAAACTCAACCGGCTCTGGCCGTGGCCGAAGGAAAGCTTTCTGTCACCCGGCCTGGATCGCGCTCCAGCAGCGGGTCGAGGAAGAATATGCGGAAACATTCCCGCAGCGTCACGGGCGGGCTGTGCAGCTGGACGCGGCCCTCG
>JBGPVO010000346.1:0-2193 GCA_041491705.1 Verrucomicrobiia bacterium | reverse complement strand
GAGCAGCTAGATTGATTATCTGCTTGAGGGAGAGGCGGTTGGAGAGACGAACCTTCAGAAAAATGTTTGGGTTCGTTTCGCAAAACGGAGCCAAAATTGGGTTCCTATTGGCCTTTCCAACGATGATTGGTGCACATTTATTGCGGCAAGCCGTACGCATTGACCAAACCCGGGTGCTGGGCTATGCTTTGCAAACTTGTGAGTCGCGAATGCAAGATCAACCGTCAATAGACAAGAAAAAGATACGGGAAGCCGTCCGGCTGTTGCTCGAAGCCATCGGTGAGGACCCGGACCGCGAGGGCCTGCGCGAGACCCCCGATCGCGTCGCGCGCATGTACGAAGAAATTTTCGGGCAGGGCGAGGAGGATCCGAGGGTCAGTCTCAGCAAGAAGTTCGACGAGCAGCATCACGAGGTGGTGCTGGTGAAGGACATTCCGTTCTTTTCGATGTGTGAGCATCACTTGATGCCGTTCTTCGGCCGGGCGCATATCGCGTACATTCCGAGTGGGCAGATCGTGGGCATTTCCAAGTTGGCGCGGGTGGTCGAGTCATTTGCGCGCCGCCCGCAGGTGCAGGAACGCATGACCAGCCAGATCGCGGACATTATCAACGAAGAACTCAAGCCCGAAGGCGTGGCGGTGGTGTGCGAGGCGGTGCATACGTGCATGACCATGCGCGGCGTGAAGAAGCCGGGCTCGTCGGTCATCACCTCGGCGATGCGCGGGGCGTTTCGCAAGAACATCAGCACCCGCACCGAAATCATGGCCCTGATTTTCGGCAAGTCGGTGTCCTGATGAAAAAGGTGTACATCAAGACCTACGGGTGCCAAATGAACGAGCGCGACAGCGAGGCAGTCGCCGCCATGCTCCGCGCCCGCGGTTACGACACCGCCTGCTCGGAAGGTGATGCCGACGTGATTTTGCTCAACACCTGCAGCGTCCGCGACTTCGCCGAACAGAAAGCCATCGGCAAGATGAGCGCGCTGGCACACCTCAAGAAGAGCAAACCTGAACTCGTGCTCGGCTACATGGGTTGCATGGCGCAAAGCCGTGGCACATCGCTCACGGAGAAACAGCCCGCGGTCAATCTCGTTGTCGGGACGCAGCGGTTTCATCACGTGCCCGATTATCTCGATGAGATCCTCGCGCGTCGCACTGCTGAAGCGGATGCTTACGACGACGAGTTGAAGACGATTGTGGATATTGCGGAAGAGACGGGAAGCGAGTCCACGATCAAAGATCACGTGTTTGGCACCAACGGCGACCGCCGGGTCACCGGGTTTGTCAGCATAATGCAGGGATGCGACATGTACTGCGCGTTTTGTATAGTTCCTTACACGCGCGGCAGCGAGCGGAGCCGTCCGATTGCCGAAATCGTCGAGGAAGTGCAACGCCTTGTCGATCATGGCATTAAGGAAGTGACTCTTCTCGGCCAGATTGTGACCAGTTATGGGCGCAACGAGATTCGCAAGAAGAATGGGAAGTCGGCGTTTGTACAACGTCTGGAAGCTGTGCATGAGGTGAAGGGCTTGGAACGCATCCGGTTCACGTCGCCACACCCCAAGGGTTTCGGCGATGATCTCGTGCAGGCGTACAAGGATTTGCCGAAGCTTTGCGAGCACGCCCACCTGCCTGTGCAAAGTGGTTCGAATCGCATTCTCAAGGCCATGAACCGCGGGTACAGCCGCGAATGGTACCTGAAGATCATCGACAAACTCCGCGCCGCGCAACCGAAGATTGCCATTAGCACGGACATCATCGCCGGTTTCCCCGGCGAGACCGAAGAGGACTTCGAGGAGACCGCGTCGCTCATGCGCGAAATCGAGTTCGACCAAGCCTACATTTTCAAGTACTCGAAGCGACGCGACACGCCCGCTGCCGACATGCCCGGTCAACTCAGCGATGACGAGAAAGAACAACGCAACCAAACGCTGCTCCAGATTCTGAACGAGCGGATGGCGCGCAAGAACCAGGCACTGGTCGGCCAAACGGTCGAGATCCTCGTCGAAGGCCGCAGCGAAAAGGGCGGCAAGCGAATGTTCGGACGCACCCGCACCAACAAGATCGTTCTTTTCGACGGCAGCGAGCGTCACAAAGGCGAGTTGCTTCCCGTGCGCATCGAGCGCGCCACCACGATCACACTCTACGGCGACCCCGCCATCCACAACGTATAGACAATGACACGACTAGCCAT
>JBGPVO010000345.1:0-2198 GCA_041491705.1 Verrucomicrobiia bacterium | reverse complement strand
CACGAAATCACGAACGAGAGCGCTTACAAGACGCCGATGCGGATTTATCCCGCGATGCATTACACGATGGGCGGGTTGTGGGTGGATTACAATTTGATGAGCAACCTGCCCGGGCTTTACGTCATCGGCGAGGCGAATTTCTCCGATCACGGCGCGAACCGTCTCGGGGCCAGCGCGCTCATGCAGGGACTGGCCGACGGTTACTTTGTGCTCCCCTATACCATCGGCGATTATCTTGCCACCCAGAAGCCCGGCTCCCGTCCGAAGCCCGACGCGGCCGAGTTCCAGCAGGCCGAACACGAGACAAATGACCGCATCCAGAAACTTCTCTCGATTCGCGGCAAGAAAACAGTCACGGAATTCCACAAGCAGCTCGGCAGGATTCTGTGGGAACACTGCGGCATGGCGCGGACCGAGAAGAGCCTGAAGGAGGCGTTGGCGCAGATCCCTCCGTTGCGCGAAGAGTTTTGGAAAAACGTGAACGTCCCCGGCGAAGGCGAGGAACTCAACCAGTCCCTCGAACGTGCGGGCCGTGTGGCCGATTATTTCGAGCTGGCGGAGTTGATCGTCCATGACGCGCTGATGCGCGACGAATCGTGCGGCTGCCATTTCCGCGAGGAACACCAGACACCGGACGGCGAGTGCCAACGCAACGACGAGCAGTATGCGTATGTCGCCGCGTGGGAGTTCACGGGTGTCGGCAAGACGCCCGCGTTAAACAAGGAACCGCTCATCTACGAGGAAGTCCACCTCGCGCAGAGGAGCTACAAGTAATGAACTTTAAGCTGCGAGTGTGGCGGCAGAAGGACGCGCAGAGTGCGGGCCGCTTTGTCGAGTACGAGGCGAAGGACATCAATGCCAACATGTCATTCCTTGAAATGCTCGACGTGGTCAACGAGGACCTGACCAAGCGCGGCGAGGAACCCATCGCGTTCGACCACGATTGCCGCGAGGGCATCTGCGGCATGTGTTCCTGCGTCATCAATGGCGAGGCGCATGGCCCGGAGTTCAAGGTAGCCACCTGCCAGACCTACATGCGCAGTTTCCAGGACGGCGAGACCATCACCGTCGAACCGTTCCGCGCCAGGGCGTTCCCGCTGATCAAGGACCTGATCGTCAACCGTAGCGCATTGGATCGCATTATCCAGGCCGGCGGCTTTATTTCGGTCTCGACGGGTTCCGCCCCCGACGGCAACGCGATCCCTGTATCCAAGCAAAACGCGGATCTGGCGATGGATGCCGCGGCGTGCATTGGTTGCGGCGCGTGTGTTGCCGCATGCAAGAACGCCAGCGCGATGCTGTTTGTTTCGGCAAAAGTCTCACACCTCAGTCTCCTGCCGCAAGGCCAGCCCGAGAAGACACGCAGGGTTCTGGCGATGGTCGAGAAGATGGACGAGGAAGGCTTTGGCGCGTGCACCGTCACGGGCTCGTGCGAAGCGGTCTGCCCGAAGGGCATCAGCCTGAATTTCATCGCGAAGATGAACCGCGATTACTTCGGGGCGACGATCAGGTTTGGGAAGTAACTTCTCAGTCGTTCGCGTGCGCATGCCCTTGCGCCTTGAGGAATCGCTGTTTGCGCATGACCAGGAGCATGGCGCAACCGCCGAGGAAGCCGAACACAGCCATTGTGGGAAACCACGATACCCAGCCGTACTTGTCCAGCAGTTTGCCCATTAGTGGCACGGCGATGCCCGCACCAAAATACTGAAATGAATCGATCACGCCGGAAGCAAACCCGGCCATCTTGCGTCCGCCAATGTCCATCGGGGCGGCGGCTCCGACAATCGAGTGGGTGGCGTTGACCGCCAGCGAAATCATGATGAGGAAGAAGCAACTCAGGAACACACCGCGCATCCCAAATCCTTCAATCAGGATGACGGCAATGATGATGACGACCGTGATCATGAAGTAAAGCGCCATGGCGACCGGCGAGCGATGGCCTTTGAACACCTTGTCCGAAATGATACCGGAGCCCAGCGAACCGCCGACGGCCACCAGCGGCATGAGTTGCATCGTCCATTGGACTGCGGGCATCTGCCGGGTCAACCCCAACTCGTTGACGAAGTACAGCACGGCCAACTGGTCTGAGCCGTGCCGCACGGCCCCCGTGCACGCGTATGCCAACGCATAAAGCCAGACCAGCGGATGCCGGGAAATCGTCATAAAACTCTCTTTGATGGACACGCGCACGTCGGCGT
>JBGPVO010000344.1:0-2222 GCA_041491705.1 Verrucomicrobiia bacterium | reverse complement strand
GATTCTCATCATTGCATCCCGCCCCAGTTTTTCCATGGCGAACGCAGCCGCGACCGCCCCCACGCCAAATGCGGGAAACAAGAACCGCCACGGTCGAAACGTGAAGCAGAACCAGCTCGCGTACGCGCCGGCCAGCAATCCCGCGAAGCGTTTCGCCGCCGGTTCCGGACGCGGGAGCAGCAGAACCAACGGCACTGTCATCAACAGCAGCGGGACCGCTCCCGGCTCGACAAACGAGTAATTCCAAACCAGCACGATGAATTGCCACGGGGTCCGCAGGCCAAACGTCGGAGAATGTTTATCCGAGAGAATCATCGCCTGGGCCGCGCTCCAGTGCGGGTTCGGAAACCACGCAGATAATAATGGATACACCGGGTTGCTCGTTAGCAGCCAGTTCTTCACCAGCCACGGCACCACCATGGCGACCGCCAGAAGGCAGTACACGGCCAACAGTGGAAACCGTCGGCGGAATGCGAGTACCACGCCGGCCGGCAGCAACACAACCGGAATCGCCGGCCACTTCGTTGCCACCGCCGCGCCGGCACAAAGGGCCGACAGCCACACGAACTCCCGTTTCTCTTCCTCGGCCCAGAGCGTGACCGCCCCAAACGCCAGCGTTGCGAAGAACGCCGTGGCCAGATCGATCCGCGCCGTCTGCCCCAGGTCCTGCACAAATGGCGTGCAGTAGAACAGCGCTGCCGCCGTCAGTCCCACGGCCCTCGACCACAACCGCTGGGCCAGGCCGTACACGGCCAGCGCGCTGAGCAGGCCGAACAACCAATGCAACAGCTTCGCCGCGATGTCCGACGTTGTGGTCCTCGCCAGCAGATACAACATCTCGGTCAATTGCGGCATGTTCGAGTAGAAATTGTGCGGCAGGAACACGATGCGACCGGCCCGCTGATAATCCGCCAGCGCTCCGAGGTGGTACTCCAGTTCGTCGTACTCGAAGGGCGGCGCCAGCGCCCCCGCCAGGTTGAGCACTGCGGCAAGCACGAGGCACACGATCATCAGCTTCCCCCAACCATCGGTCCGCTCGGTCGACACGTAGAATTGGAGAATGAACTTGCGCGGCGACCGCAACAACCAGCACGCCAACACGAGAAACACACAAGGAACTTCCGCCACAGACACGCACCCCACGAGAAGAACCAGCACGGCCAGCAGCCACAAGCCCGCTGCCAACGCAAACAGCACACCGAGCACGTCGCGCCGCTCGATCAGCCGATTCGTCAGGGTTGCGCCCAAGCCCATCGCTGCAACCACGATGGCGGCGACACACGCAACGTCATATGCCCGGGCCGTCCAGAATACCCGGAAGTGAAGACCAAGATGAAACCCCGCCATGGACGTTCCGACGACCTCCACGAGTTGTAACGGTAGGCCCCACGCGCCGTAGCGGAAGAGATACACCAGCGCCAGCCCGGCCACCCAAAGGATCGCGAGAAGCCGTGCGAATTCCGGGCGAAGCCACAAGGACGCGGCGCGATCCGAAGCGGTCTGCATTGGCCGCCATTGTAGCGGCCAATGCCCGATGCGCAAGCCGACTAGTTACGGTGCGGCGCTGTAGTGGCGGTCCATGACCGCCGTCGTCGCCCTCTCCGCCAACCGCGTATCAACCCAACACTGTCCCCGCTTCGACCTTGTGACCTCGCAGGAAAGCGTCGACGGGCATGCGTTTGCTGTTGGCGGGTTGGAGTTCGACGATGCGGAGACCGCCCTGTCCTGTTGCGACGATGAAATCCGCCAGCACTTCGCCGGGGTTGCCGGACACGCCTTCGACGACTTCAGCTTTCCACACTTTCAGCAGTAAGTCACCGGCGTGCGTGTACGCGCTGGGCCACGGATTGAACGCGCGTACCTGCCGCTCGATCTCGACTGCGGAACGTGTCCAGTCGATCCGGCCATCCTCCTTCGCAAGTTTCTTCGCGTACGTGGCGTTGGTCTCGTCCTGCTTCGCGCGCGGGGCTTTGCCCTCCGCAATCAACCCGACCGTTTCCACGAGCAAATCGGCCCCAAGTTTGGCGAGGCGATCGTGCAACGTGGCGCTGGTCTCGTCAGCGTGAATGAGTTGGGCGCGCTGGAGGATGATGTCGCCAGTATCCATGTGTTCGTCCATATACATCGTGGTGACACCCGTCTCGCGGTCGCCGTGGAGAATCGCGTATTGGATCGGCGCCGCGCCGCGCCAGCGCGGGAGCAATGAGGTGTGGACGTTGATG
>JBGPVO010000343.1:0-2293 GCA_041491705.1 Verrucomicrobiia bacterium | reverse complement strand
TGCAAGAGGGCGATATCGGTGGGAATTGACTCCCAAGCAGGACTCGAACGGGTCACTTCACGGGTTCGCGGGTGAGCGGCACGAATAGGACGGCGCCTACGTTGCGGGTGGCGACTTTGCCATCGGCGCTCTTTTGCACGAACAGGAGCGATTGTTCCCCGTGCACCTCTCCCACGGGGATCACCATGCGACCACCCGGCTTGAGTTGCTCCACCAACGGCGGCGGGACATGGTCCGCGCCGGCGGTCACGACGATCGCGTCGAACGGGGCATGTTCGGGCCAGCCAAGATATCCGTCCCCCTGTTTGACGTGAATCTTGTCGTAGCCGAGGCGTTTGAGACGATCCGCCGATTCCTTCGCCAGGGGCGCGAGGATTTCGATGGAATAAACCTCCGCGCCGACCTCCGCCAGAATCGCCGCCTGATATCCCGAACCCGTGCCGACCTCCAGCACCTTCGCGCCGGCCGTGGGCTGCACCAACTCGGTCATTAACGCGACGATGTACGGCTGGGAAATGGTTTGTCCGTACCCGATGGGGAGCGGATGGTCTTCGTAGGCTGCGACCGCCCATTGCTCGGGCACGAATTCGTGCCGCGGGACTTTGCGCATCGCGGCGAGCACCGGGGCATTCGTAACACCGCGCGATTCGATTTGTTCCCGAACCATACGCTCGCGGCTGGCACGAACGCCAGCCGCCTCCACGCTCGTTGCGGCCAGCACCGCCGCCGCCACGCTCCACCTCAACGCCCGCCCGAATCGCTCAGGTGAGGTCCTCTTCGGGCGACGGGTTCTGGCCGGCTTTTCGCGCAAGGTATTCTTCCACACGCAGCAACCCGCCTTCGCCGGCCCGGCGAATTACTTTGAGAAGGTTGTCCATCGAGGATACCTCCTCAAGTTGCTCCTTGACGAACCACTGCAGGAAATTGTCCGTCGTGTAGTTGGTTTCCTTCTTCGCCAGATCGACGAGCTTGTGAATCTGCTGGGTCACCTCGACCTCCCAGTCGAGTGACAGTTTCACCGCCTCATCGGCTGACGAGAATTTGTGCTTGGGCGCCTTGACGGCGGGAATGACCACTTCGCCGTCGGTCTCGACGAGGAACTTCACGAACCGCATCGCGTGGTCGCGCTCTTCGGCGGCCTGCTGGTAGAAGTGAGCGGCCAGTTGCGGGAGCGCCTCTGCGTCGAAGTGCGCGGCGATCGCCACGTACTGCAACGAAGCGCCAAATTCGTTTCCAATTTGCTGGTTAATAGCGTCGTTGATCTTCTTGCTGATGAGCATAGCAATAAATAGGATGCGACGACCGCCGGCCGATTGCAATTCTATTCCGGCTTCGGGGGCGGGTCTTTCTTCGGATTCAGCAGTTCGTTGCGCAGGGGCGGTGGCGGCGACTGCGTCGGGTTGGAGACCTTCTTTGTTCGGGCCAGGATCATCGACTGTCGCGCAAACGCCGTGGCAAATTCGCGAAACGTTTCGTCCTGCCCCACCCGATACAACTTGATGGCTTCCATCACGGCCTCTTGACCGACCTTGTAAAGCTCCAAGGGGTTCATCTGCCGTTGCGCCGCCTCCGCCGCTTGCACGCGCACGACACTGTCCATCATCTGCAATATCTGCTCGCGGACCTGGCGCCCAAGCATGCCCTGGGCTTTCTTGACCAGTTCCACCGGAATATGGCCATCCTTCGCGACGTAGTCACCCAACGCCGCGTAGTCGAGGCGAATCCTGTCTTTGTCTGGCTTGTGAGGCATACCCGAGCGATCCAGCACAATTCAAATGCCCTTAAACACACGAAAAGTACAGAGAAAAACTTTCGACCCCACGCCCGGGCAAACAACCATTCCCCGTCGCAAAGCCTGCGATGAACTCCGTCATGGGATTCGCACCGCTTTCCGCGCCACCCACTTGATCGTTCGTTCCATGACCGGCATCGACATCAGGATGCTGATGTGGCCGTGTCGAGGCCGCCACAATTCCGGCCCGCCCCACGCCGCGCACAGCTCTTCAATGGTCCCGATGGGCGCGAATAGATCGTGCTCGGAAGCGACCACGAGGATGTTCTCGGGTGCGAGCAACGGTCGGTGCGTCGTCAAGTTCAACGAATCGAGCCGCAGCCTCGCACCGCCAAGACTGCGGCGAATCGGGGCGCAGAAATCCAGCTCGCCAATCAACCGATCCATCCGCGCCACCGGTGTCATCAGGACCGCGCAGTCAACACCCGGATCCGCACAGGCCAGCAACCCGCTCAACCATGCTCCCAGCGATATGCCCCACAGGCCGATCCACGGGCTACC
>JBGPVO010000342.1:0-2304 GCA_041491705.1 Verrucomicrobiia bacterium | reverse complement strand
GGTGAGATTGAAGCCAATCAGCGCAGAAATCACGATGCACGCTGTGAGTAATCCGATGGTGAAGAGAATCGCAATCCATGTCTTCATAGTCGTGTGATGTTTGGTGATGCTCGATGCCGCCTAAGAGATATTAGGCAAAAGCTGCCCGGAGGCCCAAAATGCTCCTGGACAAGATACGTGATGCGATTTGCTTGAAGCACTGTTCCCTCCACACCGGTCAAGTGTGCGGAGCCCATTAAACCTCGGGTGGAACCGCGAGGAAAGCACAAAAAAGCATCGCGACAAACTGCTGCGAAAGGAACAGAGCGGACACGGGAGAAACCAGCGTTACCGCCGAATCAGTAGCCCATGGCGCGGCCGGTGGGGCAGGCGCCGAAGAACTTCTTGGCTTTGTGGAGCATCTCGATGAAGACGTCCACTTCGTCGCGGGTGTTGTAGAGGTAGAAACTGGCGCGGGCGGTGGCGGCGAGCCCGAGTTTCTTGTGCAGCGGCATGGCGCAGTGATGGCCGGCGCGGATGGCGACGCCATCCTGATCGGCAAACGTGGCGATGTCGTGTGCGTGCACGTCACCCAGCGTGAACGCGACCAGACCCCCGCGCTTCTCGACGTCCTTCGGGCCGTACACGGTGATTTCGGTGAATTCCTTGAGGCGGTCGAGCGCGTACTGCGTGATCTGCTTCTCGTGCTGGCGGATCTTGTCCATGCCGATGCGCGTGAGGTAATCGACGGCAACGCCGAGACCGATGGACTCGGCGATGTTCGGGGTGCCGGCCTCGAATTTGTAGGGCAGATCATTGTACTTCGCGTGGTCGAACCAGACTTCCTTGATCATTTCGCCGCCGCCCATGAACGGCGGCATGGCTTCGAGGATCGCCCGCCGGCCGTACAGCGCGCCGCTGGCGGTCGGGCCGCACATCTTGTGTCCGCTGAATACAAAGAAATCGCAATCGAGCGCCTGAACATCGACCGCCATGTGCGGAATGCTCTGCGCGCCATCGACGAGGACGACCGCGCCTTTCTTGTGCGCCGCGTCGGCGATGAGGCGGACCGGGTTGATCGTGCCGAGGACATTGGATTGCTGCGTCACGGCGACGAGCTTCGTGCGGTCGGTGATGAGCTTGTCGAGGTCGTCGAGTCGCAGCGTGCCGTCGGGGTTCAGCTCGATGCGTTTGATGACCGCGCCGGTGCGCTCGCACACCTGGTACCACGGGACGGTGTTGCTGTGGTGCTCCATGAACGTGGTGAGGATTTCATCGCCCGTCTTGAGGTTGGTTTGGGCCCAGGAATACGCGACGAGGTTGATGGCCTCGGTGGTGCCGTGGGTGAAGATGACCGACTCGGGTGAGGGCGCGTTGATAAACCGGGCGATCTTCTCGCGGGCGCGCTCGTACTCCCGCGTGGCGCGCTCGGCGAGGGAATGAATACCGCGATGGACGTTGGCGTTGTAGCGCTCGTAGTAATCGTTGAGGGCCTCGATGACGATGCGCGGCTTTTGCGAGGTGGCGGCGTTATCGAAATAGATCAGCGGTTTGCCGTGGACTTTCTGCTGCAGCAGCGGAAAGTCATCGCGGATTTCTTCCAGCTGAACCTCATCGAGGACTTCGATCATTGTTTGCGCACAACCTTTTCGTGAATCAGACTAGCAAATTCCTTCTGCACGCTGTCAACTTGAATGCGCGCGAGCACAGGATCGAGGAACGCTTCAATCAACACGTCGCGGGCCAGTTCGGGCGTCAGGCCGCGGCTGCGAAGGTAGAAAATCTGTTGCTCTTCGAGTTGGCCGACCGTCGCGCCGTGCGTGCAGCGGAGCTGGTTCGACTCGATTTCGAGGATGGGCCGCGTATCGCAACGGACCTCCTTGCTGAGCACGAGATTGCGATTGGCCTGGTAGGCGTTGGTGCCGTTGGCGTTCTTCTCGACCTTGATCACGCCGGCGTAATTGCTGACGGCGGAATCGCGCAGCACGTTCTTGAACAGCAGATCGCTGGTCGTGTTGCCGGTCTTGTGATGCTGCTTGGTGAACTGGCCAAATTGCTGGTTGTGGTCGAGGACGCCGACGGCATACATGAAACTCGTGCCGCCTTCGCCTTCCATGACGCACTCGACATCGTAGCGCTGGAAGGACGCGCCGAACATGCCGAGCACCCAATCGATTTCGGCGTCGCGGGCGACGTGCGCGCGTTTCAGCGTGAAATCGTAGACGTTTGGCGAAAAATTCTGTTCGCTGATGTAATGGAGATGACCGCCTTCCTTTACGAAGACTTCCGTGCCGCTGGCGTGGATGCTGGGCGCACCATTGGAGC
>JBGPVO010000341.1:0-2337 GCA_041491705.1 Verrucomicrobiia bacterium | reverse complement strand
CTCTCGCTTCTTTCGCGAGGCGAGTCAGGCTTGCCGTTGCAAGGTCTCTCCGGTGAATACTATGAAACTCTGCTGCTAGAGTCTGCTCGATAAATGCTAGAGCCAAGACAATGCAACCTTGATGCTGCCCGTAAATGAAACAGTTTTGAGCCTCTTCATATAATCGAGCCACGGTTGCTCCGGGAAATGCCAGCTTCACGTCAGGACAATTCTCCTCGATCCATTGCCTCCGTCGTATTCGATCCGCTCGCTGTGCCTTGTCCTCCAAATCTAGCCATTCTTCTGCGCTCAAATCGTCTGCCGTCCTTTCGTTGACGGGTATCATACTTCTGTTCGCCAAGCTTCTCAATTCACGCATGCGCTGCACTATGACTGTCAGACGTGGTCCGCAGGGGTGTCCGAGTTGTCTGCCGGAAGATCCATGAAGTTCTCTAGTTTGTTTTCCGTTGCAAGGATTTTGCGCGCCAGCGCACCACGCGCGCCGTAACATATAATACCAACCCGAGGCTGATGAGGCCGGCCCACAGGGGAAACCCTTCTGTGAACGGCGGAATCTTGTAGGTACGCAACGCGTCCATCCCAAAACTCAACCCCGATCCGTAGACAAGGACGAGATGCACCGTGTACGACCACAGCGAAAGCTGTCCAAATTCCAGAATCCAGCGGGTGCCACGCACCGGCTCGCTGAACCAACAACATACAGCCAGGCCGAATAACACGCCGCCCATCCGCTCGAACACAAACACCGCGTCGTACCACCCGCTTGACGGAATGAATCGTGCCGCCAACAGAAACACGATGCCCGCCACAGCAGCTCGCGCACTCTGTTCCCATGTCCTGGCCGCTGAGAAAATCGATGGTCCAAGCCACACGCCCAGAAGTGGGAACGCCGCCCACGGCACAAGCGGAAATGATCCAACGCTTGCCGGCCAGAGGTAGTTGAGCAAGGGATGCGGCCATGGGGAAGTCTCGGCCCAGCGGGCGATGAACCCAACGCTACTCAGTGCCGCAATCCCGAGGACGACGCAAACCAGTTGGTGCACACGCGGTTTCTGCACGAGCGGCACGAGCAATAGAATCAGTGCCAGCGATCCCGCCACGCACTGCAAGATATCCATCTTCGTCCACAGCGCGATCAGATGCGGCCCACGCGGGCCGAAAAACTGCCAAATAAACGGCGTCGGTAGATGCAACAGGTAGGCGACGATGAAGATCTGTCCGATGCGCCGCCAGAGTTTGCCCCAACCTTTGCCGAACGTAACAACGTCCTGCCAGCGATGCTGCAGGTTGTTGCCGATGACGCCACCACTGACCAGCAGAAACGCGGGCGCAACAAAGCCATTGAGCCAATTCAAGAATGCAAACCATGACGCTTCGCGATACCGCGGCGCGAGGACCGCGTTGAACACGTGGCACTCGGCCATCACCAGCACCGCGATGCCGCGCAACCAGTCCAGAGCGAGAAGACGAGGCCGCGCGGATGGTTCCTTGACTGTTCCTGATGGCGCCATGGTTGTCACCCTGAGCTTGCCCCGAAAGCTTTCGGGACGGGCAAAGGGTCTCTCTTGCGAGATGCCGCCCCCCGAATTGCGAGATCCTTCGCTTCGCTCAGGATGACACGCAACGACATTGGGATGTCATTGCGTGTCACTTTACAATCTCGGTCCCAACGCCCTTGTCGGTGAAGATTTCCAGAAGGATGGAGTGCGGAACGCGTCCATCGACGAAATGCACGCGGCGCACGCCCGCTCGCACGGCTTCCACCGCACTGTCCACCTTGGGAATCATTCCCTTGTCGATGATTCCCTGCCGCTTAAGGTCGAGCACCTCGCTGATGTGCAAACTCGAAATCAGCGTCTCAGGATCGTTCGGGTCCCGCATCAGGCCGGCGACGTCGCTCATGAACACGAGCCGTCGCGCGCCGATGGCCACCGCCAGTTTCGCCGCCGCCACGTCGGCGTTGATGTTGTACGCGTGGCCGTCTTCGCCCAGGCCGATCGGGCTGATGACCGGAACCACTTGCGAGTACAGACAACGGCGAATCTTCTCCACGGTGACGCCCGTGACTTCGCCGACGTATCCCAGGTCCACGCCGCCGCTGAGCAGTTTGCGGCACTTGAAAACCTCCTTGCCCGAGAACCCCCGCGCTTTGCCGCCGAGCTTCTGGATGGTCTCGACGATATCGCGATTGATCACGTTGGCGAGCACGTCCTCGACTATCCCCATCGATTTCTCATCGGTCACCCGCATGCCCTGGATGAATTGGGCATTGATGCCCGCCGCCTCCATCGCCTTCGTAATCGCTTTGCCGCCCCCGTGAACCACGACGGGATTGAT
>JBGPVO010000340.1:0-2338 GCA_041491705.1 Verrucomicrobiia bacterium | reverse complement strand
CGCGGCATTGCGTTCTTCGCCCGCGGGCCGCTCGCAATGGGCAAGTTGTCGGGGAGGCTGACGGACCACAAGTTCGGTGCCGACGATATTCGCAGCAAGTGGCTCGAAGGCGACAGCCGCAAGGGCTTTGAGAGCGACATCGACGTGGTCGAGCGCCTGAAACCCATCGCCGAAAAATCCGGTTTCATCATGGCGGAGTTGGCCGTGAAGTTTGTCCTGACGCATGTGGCTGTCTCCACGACGATCCCCGGCACGAAGAACCGCAACCAGCTCGAGCACAACATCGCCGCCAGCATCCTGCCGCCGCTCACCCGTGACGAACTCGCGGCCATCCAGCAGGTGCTGGCACAGCCTGCCGTCTGATTCACCATGTTGCAGATGGGCACAATTCTTATCGGACTCGCCTTCTGGAACGTCGTCCTGTTCGGGGTGACGATCTGGCTGGGCGTCACACATCAGTCCGCGCACTGGCAGCATCAGGCCCTGGGCGTACTCACGGGCATTTATACCTGTTTCACCCATTGCGTCGTGATGATGCACTTCATGGGTTCGGGGAAAGGAATCAAGGAAGCTGTGGAGACCTACGCCCTGCCCAACGATCCCCAAGACGGTTACGTCCGCCGCACGCGCCGTTTCAAGGGCCGGACATCGGGTCACGCCACGTTGTGCTGCATGTTCATCATCGTCACCGTCTGGCTCGGTGGTTGGATGGACACTCACAAACTCAATCCCGCCGCCCACCACTGGCACATGGGATTTGCGTTGTTCACGGTCGCGTACAACCTCTACGCGTTTTGGGTGGAATACAACGTCATCGCTGAGAACACCGCGATGATCCGCGAGATCGACGCTAGGATCGCGGCGAAAACCTGATCAACCTTTTGCGGGCAGTCGCTTGAACTTCTGCCACACCTTGTTGGCCACGCGTTGCGCTTCGGCGCGAATCTTCTCTTCGTCCACGCCGACCACGCGCCGGTTCTTCACCACCCACCGCCCATTCACCATCACGTCGGTTACGAATTGCGATGACATGCCAAAGATGAGATGACCGAGAAGATTCTGCGGCGTGACGAGTGTCGGCGTCGGATAATCCAATACCACCAGGTCCGCCGCGTAACCCGGTTCCAAGACCCCGAGCCGGGTATCCAGCAGCATCGATGCGAGGCTTTGCGCGCCCGTCAGGAGTCCGGCCACGTCGCCGATCCCGAGACCGTTCCGCCCGTCGCGCGCCTTGAACCACGCGAATTTCACTTCCTCGAACATGTCCGCGCCGATACCGTCCGTGCCGAGCGCGACCTGCTTGCCCATGAGATGCACGGGCGCGTAGCCGACCGCGTTGTTCATGTTCGAGCGTGTGTTGTGGGCAAACCAACAACCCGCTTGCCGTGCTACGTCGAGCGACGCCTCGTCCAGATGCGTACAATGCCCAAGAATCGTCTTGGGGCCGAGCACGCCGGCTTCCGCCAGTCGATCAATCAATCGTTTTCCATACTTCTTCGTGCAGTCGGCTTGGTCGCAGGGGTCCTCCGCCACATGGATGTGTACGCCGGACTCCAGGCTTTCCGCCAAATCCGCGCAAGCCGATAGTGATTCGTCGCACAGCGTGAATGACGCGTGCGCGCCGATGAGTCCGCCAAACATCGGGCCGCGGTTCTTCGTGACCCACGCCTCGTTTTCCTCCAACCCAAGCTTCGCGCCGCGCATGCCGTTGCGGTCGGTCACTTCGTAGCACAACACACCGCGCAAACCGACCTTGCCGAACGCCTCGCCCATCACGCCGAGTGAACCGCGAATGAAATTCGGTGACGCGTGATGATCGATGAGCGTGGTCGTCCCGCAACGCGCCGCATCGAGCACACCGACAAGCGTGCTGTAATAGACCGCCTCGTCGTCGAGCGCCCGATCGAGTATCCACCAGACGTACTTGAGGATTTCGTAGAAATTGCGTGGCATCTTCTTCGGCGCCGGCATCCCGCGCGCCAGGGCCGAATACAGATGCGTGTGACCGCACACCATCCCCGGCATCACGAACCTGCCCGAGAGATCGAGCGTCTTCTCGCCCGCTTCGGCTCTGAGCCTCTTCGCCTTCGCCGTGATGACTCCATTTTCGATTCGCAAGTCAGCACGCTCAACTATCGAACCAGCGAGCGAAAGCAGTGTGGCATTCTTGATTAGCATGATTTCGCCAAGCGAGTAACACGAATCCCCCTTCGCCGTCAACCACGAGAGCAGCAGGGTATTGGCAACGCGCCAGCGTCGATGCCGTCATCGTCGTTGCGGCGCTGATTGGTCTGATTGCTTACGCGCCATCGCTGGAACGCCTAGAGAGGCGTCACTT
>JBGPVO010000339.1:0-2372 GCA_041491705.1 Verrucomicrobiia bacterium | reverse complement strand
ACAAGACCAGCCATGCTGTGAGTCTAGTTAACCTTGCGGGCGACATGACTCGCCTCCCATAAATCCAGAAATGTTGCGTCCGGCGATTGCACGACCGTGACGTGTCGGCCATCGCGATGAATGCGAAGGCTTGACGCACTAGAATCGACCCGCTTCTCAACCGCTTTCTTATACGCGCTCTCAAACTCGGTCGCCTGTGGCTCGCCCTCCCACGCCGTCGCCCAAACGAGGCCGGTCGGCCCATTCGTGCCGCGTTCGTAAACCTGATAACGGTCACCGTTCCATCCCTGCGCGAGCATCTGCGCATCAAAGGCGCCGATCCCCTGCTGCAAGACGAAGCGCATGCCGAATTCGCCGAGCACATTGTTGCCGATCAACCGCCAATCCTTCGACTCCAATTGCGGGAGATCCACCCGCTCGGGCGACGCATGCTGCTGCAGAAATTTCTCGGGGTGGAGGATGTCCTTCGTGCACGTCGGCGGATTGCGAAACGCCGCGTCCAACGCATCGTTCCCACCCGACATGTACAACGCCAGGGCAAACTGGGCGCCGGCCTGGTAGGGGAATTTCACCATCTCCTGGACAAAGGGAGGCGCGGCCATGAGTTGTCGCGTGTCCTGGCCGAGCATCGTGCCCAGGTCCTTGAACATGCTTCCGATCTCCAGATTCTCGCCGTACACCCACAGGCCCGCAATCGTCGCATCCCCTTCGATGAGCGCGGACGTCGCCAGCGCCAGGTCGTCGTTGGTCTTTACCTTGAGCGGGTACTTTTGAAGATCAAAATTCTGGTCTTGGAGCGCGTGCGTCAATTCGTGCGCCAGGATCATCTTGTCGAGTCCACTTGTCCATGCCTGGTCCTTGAACGTGTACAACACATGCTCTTCGGGGACATAGAACGCCGCCACCTGTTCGCCATACACACTGAGCAGCAACTTCAGCAAATCGGTGTTTTCGGGGATCAACCCGAATGCCGCCAGGCTGCGACTGTAATCGCGCATCTCTTGAGCGGAATACTGTTCCTGCGCTTTCTGTACCAGCACCGCGCGCAACTGCGACCGCTCAATCATTTTGTACTGAACGGGCGACTTGTACAGCAACCCTCGCTGGTGGCTCGCTTGCTCCTCAATCAGTTTGCGCGTCTCGACCTGTTCTTCGGGCTTCGGATCACGCTGCGTGGTGGACACCTGGCGTTGGAGATCGCGCCGCTGCAGTTCGAGTTGCTGCACCTCAGCCCGCAATTCGTTGAGTCTTCGGCGCTGCTCGATATTGCTCCAGCCGAGAATGCCGAGCGCCACCAGCAAAATCGGGCACACGAGGGTGAGAAGAAACTTTTTCATTGGTGGGCCTATCGGCCCGTGCTAACGTGAGCCGCAATCTAATGGACATCCGCCAGAAAATCCAGACGCTTCTCTCCGCTCCGAACTACCACCCACTCCGCCGCGACGAATTGGCCGGCAAGCTCCGCCTGAATGCTGCCGAACGGCGCGATTTCCGCCGCGTGTTGGAGGAGATGTTGGAAAAGGGCGATGTCGTCCGGGTCCGTAAGGACCGCTTTGTTCTCCCCCAAGACGCCGACCTCGTTGTGGGCACAATCGAGTTCAATCAGAATGGCTTCGCGTTTCTGCGGCCTGAACCGCCTGCGGATGCCGGGGTGCGGGCCGAGCCCCGACCCGACGTGTACGTTGCCGGAGAAGACACCGGGGTCTCACTTCACAAGGACAAAGTGGTGGTTCGGCTACATCGGGACCGGAGGAAGTTCAAAGGCGACGACAAGCCCGCGGGCCGCGTGATTCGCATTTTGGAGCGCGCCAGTGAGACGACGGTTGGCACGCTGCAGAAAGGCCGTCATGTTCACTACGTCATTCCCGACGACCCGCGCTTCCCGTGTGATATCTACACGAAGCCGACGCTAAACGCGCAAGTCGGCGACAAGGTGGTTGTCAAGCTGGCGGAGTGGACTTCGCGCCACATCAACCCCGAAGGCGAGATCGTCGAGGTGCTCGGCAAATCGGACGCGCCCGGCGTCGACATTCTCGCTATCATCCGCAAGTATCATCTGCCCACGCGGTTTACCGAGCACACGCTGGCCGAAGTGGCCCGCATCCCGGACAAGATTTCGGCCGCCGAACATCAGGGGCGGCTCGATCTGCGCGGGAAGTTCATCGTCACCATCGATCCCGATGACGCGAAGGATTTCGACGATGCGGTCAATGTCGATGAACTGCCCGGCGGAGGCTGGCGGCTCGGGGTGCACATCGCCGATGTGTCCCATTACGTGCAGCCTGACGGCGCGCTCGACCGCGAGGCGCGCGCGCGGGGCAACAGCGTGTATCTCGTGGACCGGGTGGTGCCGATGTTGCCCGAGAAGTTGT
>JBGPVO010000338.1:0-2373 GCA_041491705.1 Verrucomicrobiia bacterium | reverse complement strand
GAATGCGGGAGTTGCTACGTGCTGGTGGACGGCAAGCCGATGAACTCGTGCATGATGTTGGCGCCGCAGGTGCAGGACCGCGAGGTCGTGACCATCGAAGGCTTCGCCCACAACCAGAAGCTCGATGTGATCCAGCAGAAATTTGTCGAATGCGGCGCGGTGCAATGCGGGTATTGCACGCCGGGTTTGATCGTGGCCGCAAAGGCGTTGCTGGCGGTGAACCCGCACCCGACCCGCGAGGAATTCCTGGTCGGAATGGAGGGGAACATCTGCCGTTGCACCGGCTACAACAAGATCCTGCGCGCCTGTGAGCTGGCCGCGGATGAGCTTTCTCTGCCTCGTAGGAGGGGCCTCCCGACCCCGACCGGCTCGTCTGCCGCGGCTTCGTCAAAAGTGCTTCGCGGCCAGGAGGCCGCTCCCACGAAGGAATTTAAATGAGCCAGCCGATTGACACGCTCGAAGAGAGAGTCGCGCATCTTCACACGGCGACGAAGAGTTCGTCGGCTTACGAGAGCGGGCCGATGAAAGTGGTCGGCAAATCGGCGCAGCGTCTGGATGCGGTCGACAAGGTGACGGGCGCGACGAAGTACGGGCAGGATTTGTTCGACAAGAAGTATCTGTGTGTGAAAGTGCTGCGCGCGGCGCACCCGCACGCGGAGATTCTCGGCATCGACACGCGCGCGGCGAAGAAGCTGCCCGGCGTGGTCGCCGTGCTCACGCACAAGGACGTAGCGGGCACGAACCTGCACGGGTTGATCCGCCGCGACCAGGAAGTGCTGTCCAGCGGGAAGGTCCGCTACATGGGCGACGCCGTTGCGGTGGTCGTCGCGAAGACCGAAGAGATCGCGGCCGAGGCGCTCACGAAGATCAAGGTGGACTACCAGCCGTTGCCGGCCGTGCTCACGATGGAGGACGCGCTCAGACCCGACGCGCCGAAGATCCACGCCGAGGGAAATGTTCTCGGCGAAAAACATCTGCGCAAGGGCGATGCGCCGAAAGCCATGCGTGAGGCCGATGTCGTCGTCGAGGACATCATCCAAACGCAAACGGCCGACCACGCGTTTCTCGATCTCGAGGCGGGGCGGGCGCGCTACGACGGCAAGAAGCTGACCATCGAGGTGTCAGGCCAGTGGCTGCACGAGGAGCGGCGGTTGATTGCGCTGGCGTTGGGGGTGCCGCTGGAAAAGCTGCGGATCATCCAGCCGGCCACGGGCGGCGCGTTCGGCGGACGCGAGGACATTTCGATCCAGATTTACCTTGGCTTGGCGGCGTTGAAGTTGAAGGGCAAGACGGTGTGCCTGCGCTATTCGCGCGGCGAGTCGATGATCGCGCGGCACAAACGGCATCCGATCCGGATTCACTACAAACTGGGCGCGAAGAAGGACGGCACGCTCGTGGCGGCGCAGATCACGTTTTATGTGGACAAGGGCGCGTATGCCTCGACGGGCATCGCGGTGATGCGCAAGGCGTCGAGCCACTCGACGGGGCCGTACAAGGTCCCGAACGTGTGGGTGGACGTCATCGGCGTGTTCACCAACAACAACCCGTGCGGCGCGATGCGCGGGTTCGGCGCGGCGCAAACGGCGGTCGCTTACGAGGGGTTGATGGACCGGCTCGCGGTGAAGCTCGGGATGGACAAGGCCGAGTTGCGCATGAAAAACCTCATTCACTCGGGCGACGCGGTGACCACAGGCCAGATCGTGGCCCACGCGACCGGCGCGGAATGTTTCGAGGCGGTGCTGAAGAAGATCGATTGGAAGAACCGGAGCTACGAGACCGGCGCGCCGCATCTCAAACGCGGTTACGGGGTCAGCGTCGTCTGTTTCGGCCTCGGCTATGGCGATGGATTCCCCGATGCCTCGCGCGCGCGCTGCAAGCTCACGGCTGACGGCATGGTGGAGGTGTACTCCAGCGGGATAGACGTCGGCCAGGGACTGATCAACATGATCGCGCAGATCGTGGCGGAAGAGATGGGCGTGCCGCTGGAGCGGGTACGACCGATCCTCGCCGACACGGAGACGACGCCCGAATCCGGCAGCACATCGGCGACGCGGCAGACGTATTTTACCGGTTCCGCCGTGCAGCTCGCGGCGTCGGAACTGAAGAAACAATTACAGGACATTGCGGCGGAGCACCTCAAAGAATTGGTGTACGAGATCAAGATCGAGAACGGCGAGGCCTACAATGCGTTCCGCCCGAAGAAACGGGTGACGCTGAAAGAACTCGCGCGCGAGGGCAAACGACGCGGTTACTCGCTGGACGCGATGGGGGTTTATAAACCGCCGACGATGCCCGAAGACACGGCGACGGGCCAGAGCATGCGGGCGTTTGTCACGTATCTGTTCGGAAGCCATGCCTGCCAGGTGCTCGTCG
>JBGPVO010000337.1:0-2378 GCA_041491705.1 Verrucomicrobiia bacterium | reverse complement strand
GAACACCCAAACCGAGCGCGTCCACCTGTCCCGCGTCGATTGTTGTTACCCCGCCACCAGTATCGAAAAGAAAGGTGGCGGGATGACCATTAATGGCCCCGGCGGTATAGAGACTGCCATTCGTGAGGAGTAGGGAAACCGACACAAAGCCACTCGCCTGGAGCAATTGCTCGATGTCACCGGTGAGGGCCGCGTCCGGCTCCTGTCTTCGCAGGTACAGAGTTGGTTTGCGGCAATCAATGATCGCGTGGTTCTCCCGAAGGAAACTCAGCCCCAACAACACATCCGGTTCTTTGAACGACCTGTTGGCTGGTATCAATGACCCAAGATGCGTTTCGCGGAATGTGTGCAGGTTCGCGACCTCTGCCGGTTGTTTTTCCAGTGACACGGGCCCCGGTTCCAGCTTGTCTATGATCACGATCTGCTGCTCCAGCGCCGCCACGCCGTACACCCCGTAGGTCTTCTTTGCGGTTTTTTTGACCCGCTTCACGCCCACCGCGAGACTCTGGTCAACCGTGGTGAACCCCGCCCCGGTGTCGACGCAAAACGCCGCCTTTCGACAGTTGATCTTGCCCTCCACAAACAGGTGATTGTCGTCGGTCCACTTCAGCGGAACGGCTTCGTATCCGCGCTCACTGAGATAGCCCAGGAGAGTGTACTGATTGGTGACGGCGCCTTCCGCGGTCCAAAGACCGGCAAATGCCAGTGCCAAGCCGAACACCAGTGCGGCCCGTGATAACCAGCGAACGTGTGGCGAGAACATCGGACGGACCCTGCAGAGACCAATCAATCCAGTATCCGTGAGTGCATTTCCAGCGGGGGCGTGCTGCTGTTGATGTTGGCAGTGACGTGCCATAAACTCTCTCCGCCTTCCTGGCCTCGCGCAGAGGCGACGCTATCGAACTGTAGTACCGAACTCAACGGGATGACTAGCGGATTTATACGGACGCAGTTCCCAACCTGCAAGGAATTCCGCGCCTGAGATGGCGGCTGTTCGACGGAGACCCTTGGTCATCCAATGAGCACGCCGTCTGTTGCCAGGCGGGCGGCATCTGACTGCTCTGGCGGTCAAATGCCTGCGTCCATTCGGCGACCCCGGGCGACACATTCTTACCGCGCTTGTCAGGCGGGCAGGTTCTGATACACTGCGGCACGATGAATCGAGGCGCTGATTGAAAATGGCGGCGGATGTGGTTTGGGGGCAATGGCATTGAGCGACGCGGCAGACAATAACGTCCTGTTGCGCACGCAGGGGCTGGTGAAGATCTACGGCGGTCGGCGCGTGGTCGACGGCGTGGACATCTATGTGCGAGCCGGGGAGGTCGTGGGGTTGCTCGGGCCGAACGGCGCGGGGAAGACGACGTCGTTTTACATGACGGTCGGCCTGGTCAAGCCGAACGGGGGCAAGGTGTTCTTCGACGGCAAGGACGTGACGCGGATGCCGATCCACAAACGGGCCCGCCGGGGGATCGGGTATCTGTCGCAGGAGCCGAGCGTGTTCCGCAAGCTGACTGTGGAAGAGAACATCATGGCGATCCTGGAGACGCTGCCGTTGACGGAGGAGGAACGGAAGTTTCGTCTGGATTATTTGTTGGAGGAACTGGATATTGCGTCGTTGGCCAAGAACAAGGCGTACACACTGAGCGGCGGCGAGCGGCGACGGCTGGAGATCACGCGCGCCCTGGTCACAGGCCCGAAGTTGATGCTGCTGGACGAGCCATTCAGCGGCGTGGATCCGATCGCGGTATACGAGGTGCAGAAGATCATCGCGGGGTTGAAGCACAAGGGGCTGGGCATTCTCCTGACGGACCACAATGTCCGCGAGACATTGCGCATCGTCGATCGCGCGTACCTGATCCATCATGGCAAGGTCGTGCGCGAGGGCACAAGCGAGTTTTTGATCAACGACCCGCACAGCCGGGATATTTATCTGGGGCCTGAGTTCAGCATGTAGGCCGGGCCGAGTGACGCAAGAGGAGATGGTTTCATGGACATGACAGTAACCGGACGGCACGTGGACATCACACCGGCCATCCGCGAATACGCCAGCAAGAAGCTCGATCACATCGGGATTGATTTCCCGAGGATCCTGAGCGCACATTACATTTTGGAAGTGGACAAGTTTCGTCACATTGCGGAACTGGTGCTGCAATGCGGCAACCACATCACCATCGAGGCGCGCGAAGTGAGCGAGGACCTGTATGCGTCCATCGACCGGGTGGTGGACAAGGTGGCGCGCCAGATGCGCAAGTACAAGACGAAGATCCAGCGGCATCGCCCGCGTAAGGCCGTGCTGTATCATGTCGACGAACAGGTTGTCACGCATGACCTCCATGAGGACGAAGGCACGACGCGGATCGTCCACACGGAGAAGTTCG
>JBGPVO010000336.1:0-2395 GCA_041491705.1 Verrucomicrobiia bacterium | reverse complement strand
TCAACGATTTGCACTTCGAGGAAGTGGTTGCCGCTGCCCAGCGAACCAAGCTGGCCCTTGCCGCGTTCCAGGGCCCGGTCGGTGATGTTCGATGGTTCGGCATCCGCAAGCGTCCCGTGTTCTTCGATGAAGTCCAGGTCCTCGGGCTCGCCGAACCCGTGCTCCACCGCCCAACGAGCGCCCTGGTGAACGCACTTCCGCTCGTCGGCGTACGACAATTTCAAGTCGCTCCCGCGCCCCAGCCCGCAGGGGGTGTCGCGGAAGAGTTGCGCCACCAGTTCGCGAATCTTCGGCGCGACTTCCTCATGCTTGAGGTTCGTGCGCATCAGGCGGACGCCGCAATTGATGTCGTAGCCGACTCCGCCGGGCGAGATCACGCCGCCCTGGTTTGGGTCGGTCGCACAACAGCCGCCGATGGGAAAACCGTAGCCCCAGTGGATGTCCGGCATGGCGAGCGAGTATTTCTGGATGCCGGGCAGGAACGCGACGTTGGCGACCTGCTCCAGGCAGTTGTCGCCGACGATGTGCTCCAGCATCTTCTCCGTCGCGTAAATCCGCCCCGGCACCCGCATCCCCGACTTGTAAGACGCCGGCAGCTCCCACAGCCAATCACTTATCTTCTGCAGGGGATTCACAAACCAAGCTTACTCTTCGCCTGCTGGTGGCGCAAGGCGGTGCGAAGTGGGGGAGAGCTTGTTGTCGGCGCGCTCGATCTGCGCCATCGCGGCCGCGATCGTGTTACGGAGCAGTGACGTGTGTCGTGGATGATATTACGGCGCGCAGCACGCGCAGGATTTTCTGGAACTCGCACACGCACCGCTCGCGCTGCGCCACCAGATTCAGAATGCGCAGCCGGGTTTCGTCCGCGAAGGCCTTGAAAAGCCGATTCGGCTTGTCCATGATTCAGCACACCGGCTTGCGGGCGCTCACCGCCAGGCTCGTGATGTAGTCCTTCGGTTCCGTGCCGGCCGGCAGGTGTTCCATGATCTTCCGATACAATGGATCGTTCCAATCCGCCTTGGCCTGTACGTAATCCACCTTGGAAATGACTTCGATGTCCGTCAACCCGGCTTCGCGGATCATTCGCCGGGTGTCTTCGACGAGAACGGCCCCCGCGATGCAGCCCACGAGCGCTTCAACCATTTCGCGAATGGCCGAAGGTAGCGGTTTCAGCAATGCGAGGTCGGAGATGGCGACACGACCGCCGGGCTTGAGCACGCGCGCGATTTCGCGCCAGACCTGCGGTTTGTCCGGCGAAAGGTTGATGACGCAATTCGAGATGACGACATCGACGGTGGCGTCCGCGACGGGCAAATGCTCGATCTCGCCCAATCGGAACTCGACGTTGTCGAGGCCTGTACGCGTGCGATACGGCTCGATATTGCGACGCGCCTTGGTCAGCATGTCCGGCGTCATGTCCACGCCGATGGCGCGACCGGTCGGACCGACCTTGCTTCCGGCAATGAACACGTCGAACCCGCCGCCGCTGCCGAGATCGAGGACAACTTCGCCGGGCTTGAGCGATGCGATGGCCGTCGGGTTGCCACAGGAAAGGCCCATGTTCGCGCCTTCGGGCACGACACTGAGTTCGTCCGCCGCGTAGCCGATCTGTTGGACGAGGTCATCCGAACATTTGCGATCCGAACCGCAACAGGAGCGGCCGCCCTTGGCGACCTCGCTGTAGCCTTCACGCACCTTCTGGCGGACGAGTTCGGCGTCATTAACGAATTTCACATCTTTCATACGGTTTCCTCCTGGATGACGGGCAGAGAGTTGCGGGGTTGTCCAAAATATCTGCGTTGAAAATAAAGGGCGACGTTGACCAAGCCAATGAGCGCCGGCACTTCGACTAGCGGCCCGATGACCGCCGCGAAAGCCGCGCCCGAGTTGATGCCGAAGACCGCGACCGCGACCGCGATGGCAAGCTCGAAATTGTTGCTCGCGGCGGTGAAGGCCAGCGTGGCGGTCTTTGAGTAATCAGCGCCAACCTTGCGGCCGAGGTAGAAACTGACAAGAAACATGACCACAAAGTAGATGAGCAACGGCACGGCGATGCGCAGCACGTCCAGCGGGATGCGCACGATGCGGTCACCCTTGAGGCTGAACATCACCAGAATCGTGAACAGCAATGCGATAAGTGTGAGCGGGCTGATTCTGGGAATGAACCTCCGCTCGTACCACTCGCGCCCCTTCGCCTTGAGCAGCGTGAAACGGGTGAGGATGCCCGCGAGAAATGGAATGCCGAGATAGACGAATACGCTCTTGGCGATTTGTGCCATGCTGACATCGACGACGCTACCGTGCAGACCGAACAGCGGCGGCAGTTTGGTAATGAAGACCCACGCAAACAGGCTGTAGAAGAGAACCTGAAACACGCTGTTAAACGCTACCAGCC
>JBGPVO010000335.1:0-2400 GCA_041491705.1 Verrucomicrobiia bacterium | reverse complement strand
GGTCGAGTAGATGTATTCGACACCGGGGATTTCCCACAGCAACTTCTCCATCGGCTTGGTGACGCGTTCTTCGACCTCGTGGGCCGATGCGCCGGGGAATTTCACGAATACGTCGATCATCGGCACGATGATTTGCGGTTCTTCCTCGCGCGGCAACAAGACCACCGCCGCCGCGCCGAGCAGTACCGCCGCAATGATCACCAGCGGCGTCAGCTTCGAATCGATGAAGTAGCGGACGATGCGTGACGCAACACCAAACTGGTGAGCGCGATCTTCCATCACGGCTCCTGAATGGGGGAACCGTCCGCCAACTCACCAGTCGCGTTTGTGACCACGCGCTCGCCAGCCTGCAATCCGGACAGTATTTCCACCGCATCGAGGTGTTCCTTGCCGGTCTTCACGAGACGCATATGCGCACGGCCGGCGTCGGCGATGAAGAGGTATGTCAACTGTCCGCGCTGATGAACGGCGGATTCGGGCACGAGCAGGGCCGGGCGCTCGCCGATGGCCAACTGGGCGCGACCGAACATGCCCGATTGCACGGGCTGGCGGCATTGCAGATCGATTTTCACGAGGAACCCGCGGCTCATGGCGTCCGCGGAAGGTTCGGATTCGCCGATCGTGCCGTGGCACGTTTCGCCTGTCGCATCGATGATCACGTGAACGCTTTTCCCAGCCGTGGCCGCAGCGGCGAAGCGTTCGGGCACGCGGGCTTCGAGCCGGTACGCACTCGTCTGCTCGATGATGAACAGAGGTCTGTTCGGCGCGGTGAGATCTCCCGCGTCGCAGGTTTTGGCGGCCACGACGCCATCGAACGGGGCGACCACCCGCGCATAACTCAGCGCCGCCTGCGCGACGCGAAAGCGCGCGTTGACGGCATCGAACTCTGATTGGGCAATCGCCTGTTGCTCGAGCAACGTCTTGAGCCGATCGTAATCGCCTTTCGCGCGGTCGAATTCGGCACGCAACTCACGGTCGTCAAGTTTGGCCAGCAATTGTCCGTTCGTGACCGCATCGCCCGCTTGGACCGGGATTTGCTCGATGGTGGCCGTTACCTTCGCCGAGACGGTGGCGGAAAATTTCGGGCGGACGGTTCCGACAACCTCGTAAATCTCGGGCGTTTGCTGCAAGGCGACCGGCAGCGTCTGCACCTTCACCAGTGGCAAGTTGGGTTGGTCGGTTTCGGACTTGTGACCACAGCCCGCCAAAAGCGCAACCGCAACGATGAGCAAGAATCGGTGGATGGTCACTTTGAGGCACACGGGCCGCCGACGCCGAGTTTCCTGAGAATGTCCTCCATCAGACACCAGCGCGTGATGGACGACTGAAGCAGGTTCGCCCCCACGAAGGCGGTGAACCAGAGCCAGTTCAGGTTCACCCAATGAGCCAGGGCGAGGCTGATCAGGATAAACGAGCCGGCAATCATGCGGATGTAGCGTTCCATGGTCATAGCGGAGTCTCCTATGTTAATAAGGATGCTGCTGATTTGGATACGGGTTCACGCGGCTTTAGTTGCGCCACTGCATCGCGCAGCCGCTTCGCCAGAACCGTCTCGCCGAAGCCGGTCCGCTCCGCGTGAAGTTCGCCGGGCGCGATCTCCGGGCCGTGCTTTGGTGCATAGCCAAGCTCGCCCAGCCATGAGAGCGCGGCGTCTTCGACGATGGATTCGGTAAGCATGTATTGCCCAAGATGATCGTCGTGAATCGGGACGACAACCGAATCGACAAGGCGAATCGCGACACCATGTCGCGATTTATGTCGCGATTCCCATTTCCAGCAGGAAACAGACGCGAAATCGCGACACAATGTCGGGATTCCTGTCGGGATCATGGCCGGACAACCTGATATTCGGTGGCTGGCCCTCGGCCAAGGCGTCGGAGCAGACCAAGCTTCACGAAATGCGTCAAATGTCGCTGCGCGGTGCGAGCGGTCACCCCCATGTGCCGGGCATATTCATTCTGCGTTGTACCCGTCCGACCTGTAATGAACGTCCAGCCCTTCTGCTCCTCGGGGGTCAGTTCACGGACGATTGCTTTGTCCAGGGTTCTTGTCACGCTTTCGGCAGTCCGATACAACGTCAACACCAGATACGGATCTTCCCAGCGATAGCTCGGCAGAGGGAGTCCGGCTTCGGATGCATCATTCCTCATCGACTTCAAGCCAAGTCCGCGTTCCTCCGCCAGCCCCATGCGGGCGAAAACATAGTGCAGCACCGGGTTGCGACTCAGCATCGGCGCGCTGAAGTTTTGCAATTGTTCCATGGTAATCGGCGGGATTGGCGGGCCCGGACTTTTGACCACGACCGTATCCGCTGTGACCACCAATTGGCACTTCGCTCCGGCAATCTCGTAATCCCGGTGAACCAACCCGTTGACTACCGGCTCGCGGATGAGTTCGAAG
>JBGPVO010000334.1:0-2430 GCA_041491705.1 Verrucomicrobiia bacterium | reverse complement strand
TCGCATGAACGCGGTCATCAGCGCCGTGTTCCTCGGGGCTGTGGTGATGGATGTGGTTTGGCGATGAACAAGTTGATCGAGCGTTCGGAATTGCGGGACATTTGTGAGAAGGTTGAGGCGGGGCAGCGCATCAACGAGGACGACTGCCTGCGGTTATATCGGTCGCAGGATCTGGCCGCGATCGGCGCGATGGCGAACCTCGTCCGGGAGCGCAAGAACGGCAACGTCGCCTACTACATTCTCAACCGCCACATCAATTATTCCAACATCTGCATCCTCGATTGTGACTTCTGCGCGTTTTATCGGCGTCGTCGCGACGCGGGCGCATACGAATACAATCTCCCCCAAATGATCGAGAAGGCGCAGGAAGCGTTGAAACTGGGTATCACGGAGATCCATATCGTCGGCGGATTGCATCCGTCGTTCAAGTGGGAGTACTACACGGAGATGCTGCGCTCGCTGAAGGCACTTGATCCGAACCTGCATTTGAAGGCGTTCACAGCGATTGAGATTCTGCACCTGTCGTGGGTGGGCAAACGCAGCGTGCCGGAAACACTCGCCGCATTGCGGGAAGCGGGACTCGGCTCGTTGACGGGCGGGGGCGCAGAGATTTTCGACCCGGAGGTGCGCCACGTCATCTGCCACGCCAAGGAATCGGCCGAGGAATGGCTGGACGTTCATCGCACGTGGCACAAGATGGGAGGACGCTCGACCTGCACGATGCTCATCGGCCACGTTGAGAAGGACCATCATCGCGTGGACCATTTGCGGCGGGTGCGGGAACTGCAGGACGAAACGGGCGGATTCACCGCGTTTGTGACACTGGCGTTTCACCCGGAGAACACGAAGCTGCCGACTCTGCCCGGTCCGAGCGGGTACGACATGCTGAAAACGCTGGCCATTGCCCGCATCTATCTCGACAATATCGACCACATCAAGGCGTACTGGATTCTCATGGGCATGAAGCTCGCGCAGGTGTCGCTGAGCTATGGCGTCGACGACCTTGACGGGACCGTGATGGAGGAGAAGATCTACCACATGGCAGGCGCGAAAACTCCACAGGAAATGGCGCGCGAAGAACTAATGAAGGCGATTCGCGAAGCGGGGCGGGAACCGGTGCAGCGCGATTCCCTTTATCGAGCGGTGAAGAGGGAAGAGGGGAGAGGGACGGAAAGACCGGAGGGTGAGCCGACGGTTCACGCGCGTGGCCCGGCGGGAGCCTCGCTCTCCACGGCGATTTTTGCCGGGGCGAACAATGAGGGAGGGGTGGCGTGAGCACGGGGCCGCGCATCGGGGGCATCCCGTATCTAAATGTGCGGCCGTTGGTGTACGGCATCGAGAATCAGGTGGGGTATTGTGAGCCGTCGCGGTTGGCAGATTTGATGTATCGGAAGCAATTCGACGTGGGGATCATCCCGATCGCGGAGGTACTGTTGCACGATCAGTATGACGTGCTCGATGGAATCGCCATCGCCGCCCGTGGGGAGGTGCGGAGCGTGTTCTTGACGCATCGCGTGCCCATCGAGAAGATCAAACGCGTGGCGGTCACGCCGTCGTCGCGGACCTCGGTATGGCTGTTACGCGTCCTGCTGAAAGTGGGATACCACATCGAGCCGGAGTTCTACCCGCGACCGCCCGGGGCGAAGTTGAGCGAGCACGAAGCGATGTTGCTGATCGGCGACGAGGCGATTTGGTATGCGACACGGAATGGCACGCAGCCAATTTGGGATTTGGGCGCCGCGTGGGTGGAGATGACCGGGTTGCCGTTCGTTTTCGCGGCGTGGGCGTTCCAGCGTGATGCGGAGAAGGAAGAATTGGCCGCGCTGCTGCGCCGCGCGAAAACCGAAGGTCTTGCGCACATCGAGCAGATTGTGCAAGATGCCACCGAGGCCACGCCTGAGTTTCTCCGGGAGTATTACTCGAAATGCGTATGGTACGATTTGGGTGACGCCGAGAAGCGGGGGCTTCGTCGGTTTCAACAGTATCTGAAGGAATTGGGATTGGTGAGCGGTGGTCATGATTTACGATACGTCAGTTGATGCGCCAACAGTGACGCCCGACGCGGCGGGTAAACTTGCGTCACCAGACATCGACAGCATTCAACACAAGGTGTCCGACGGCGAGCGGATCACGCCCGAGGAAGCCGTGCGGTTGTATCAGGCGCTGACGCTGCCGGAATTGGGCGCGCTGGCGGACCTGGTGCGCGAGCGGAAACATCCGGACCGCGTGATCACCTACATCATCGACCGCAACATCAACTACACGAACGTCTGCAACGTATATTGCACCTTCTGTGCGTTTATGCGCGAGGAACGCGACGAGGATTCCTATGTGCTCACGCCCGAGCAGGTTGGCGAAAAACTCAAGGAGCTTGTGGCCATCGGCGGCGTGCAGGTGCTGATGCAGGGTGGTCACCACCCGAAACTCGGG
>JBGPVO010000333.1:0-2447 GCA_041491705.1 Verrucomicrobiia bacterium | reverse complement strand
AGAAGATGCGGCGTGAGACAAGCGGTCAGTACATTCGCGACCTCATTGCTCGCATTCGCGCCGGCGTTCCCGGCATTGCGCTACGCACCACGTTCATTGTCGGGTTTCCGGGCGAGACCGATGCACAGTTCGAGGAACTATTGGAATTCATCGAGGAAGCGAGATTCGAGCGACTCGGCATGTTTCAGTATTCGCAGGAGGACCACACGTCGGCGGGCACCATGACGGAGCAGCTTTCCCCGAAGGTCAAGAAGCAGCGCTACCGTCGCGCGATGAGCGTGCAGCAGAAGGTATCGCGCGGGGTACAGGAAGGGTTCGTCGGCAAGACGATTCGGGTTCTTGTGGAGAAAGGGGGCGCGGACGGTTGGATAGGGCGTTCGCACGCCGATGCACCTGAGATTGATGGGAGCGTGCAAGTCACTGGCAAAGCGAAAGTTGGGGAATTCGCTACGGTAAAGGTTACCGCGGCGACCGAATACGACCTGCGAGCGGTGGCGGATTGACCCGAAAGGGTTTGACTTCAGTTGGGTGAAACGCTTTAATACCCGACAGGTTGTACGGTGAGATCAAGCACTTCAAGACGATTCCCGAGCATGACGAAGACCGCCTTTGGATTATTGGTGTTGGCACTTTCCATTTCGCTGGTGTTTCCCCGAATTGTCAAAGCCGACGTCTTTTCGTGGAACGATGCCGATGGCGTTTGGTCTGACACGAATGCCTGGCAAGGGGCGACACCCCCGCCCGGCGCTACACCTCCTGACACACTCAATTTCGGGGCTGTCGCCGGTGGCAGCAACTCAACCAACGACCTCGGCGCCGGCGTAGCCAACGTCAACGGCATCCACGCTAACACGGGCGCCAACCTGAATCACTCGGTCAATTTGTACGGTGGCAGTTTCCAAATGTCAGGCGCGAACGCCACGATCACCGCTTCGGCTGGCACACAGCTTACGGTTAACAACGATGTAAGCCTCGCCAACAGTATCGGGATCGGCGGCAGCGGCGGAACGGTGATCCTCAACGGTCAGATTACGGGGTCGGGCGGAATCACCGTGAATGGCGCGGGCACGTACGTGCTGAATAACGCCGCCAACGGTTACGGGGGCACGGCAGTCAACGCCGGCACGTTGGTGGTGAACGGTACAACCGGCGCGGGCTCGGTCACGGCCAGCGGCACGGGTGTTTTGAAGGGCTCGGGCAGCGTCGGGGCATTGCACGTTAGCAGTGGCGGCGCGATTTCACCTGGCAACAGCCCCGGCACGATGCATGCCGCGAGCGCCGAGTTTGGCGGCAGCGGCGTCTACATTTGGGAGATCAACGATTTCACAGGCACGGCGGGCAACGATCCCGGTTGGGATTTGCTAAACGTGTCCGGACAATTGGACATCACCGCCACTCCTGCGGATCGATTCATCATCAAGCTCACGTCATTGACACTCGCCGATATCGCCGGCGTGGCCACGAACTTCAATAACGGCCAGGATTATTCATTGACCATTGCCTCAGCCGCCGGTGGGATCAGCGGCTTTAACGCCAACGATTTTGTGCTCAATCTCGATGGATTTCAGAACCCCCTCGCCGGCGGGTTTTGGAGTATCAGCCAGGCCGGCAATAATCTCGATCTGAACTTCACGGCGGTTCCCGAACCCAGCATGGTAATGCTCTTGGGCGTTGGGTTCGCAGTGTTCGGCGCGCGCTATCTTCTGCGCCGACGCGCCAAAGCGCCGCCGTCTGTCTGACCGCCCGCACTTCACGCTCCGTTCTTGACATACCGCTGGCCTTCGCTCCAACCTGAGAAGCGAATGGCTCAGTTTGTTTCCCGTTTCGTGCGGTCCGAGGGGCGAATTCGCATCGTGCTGGGGTACGTCGCGTTACTGGCGCTGCCGCCACTGCTCGCCGTCATCGTCTTGGCCTCGAAATTCTCCGGATTGCAGACGCCAGATGCATTTGACCGTGCGCAACTTGCCCGTCACCTCGCCGCGGGAGACGGGTTCGTCACCAGCGTCGTCCGTCCGCTCTCGCTCGCGTTCAAGGCCGACATCACGCGCCATCCCGATCTCTACAACGCGCCGCTGCCCCCACTCGTGCTAAGCTTCTTCTACCGACTCGTCCACCCGTCGGAACGAGTCACGGCGGCGGCTGGCTTGTTGATTTGGATTCTGAGCGTGTGGCTGGTGTACAGCCTGACGCGGGTGTGGTCGTCGCGTGCTCCGGTTGCCGCCGTCGCCGCGTTCGCCTACGGTGCGAACGCCCCTGTCATCGCTTCAGCAACGCAAGGACTGCCCTATGCACTGGCATCCATGAGCGTGTTGGTGGCCGCGTGGTTGGCGCTTGGCCGCGCGCGCGGGGCGGAGCCCGAAACTGCTGCTGAGCTTCCGTGGTGGCGCGTGGTTCTGTGTGGCGCGGCGTGCGCCCTCGTGTGCCTGACACATTATCTCTTGGTGGTT
>JBGPVO010000332.1:0-2485 GCA_041491705.1 Verrucomicrobiia bacterium | reverse complement strand
TTGGCCTTCGTATCGCGCAGCCGGTTGACGGCCGTGCCAATGCCGGCCCCGATGGCGGTGTTGCCCTCGACCAGACCGATGCGAACGCGGTCGAGGTTGCGCTCCAGCCAATCGTGGTCGAGCGTCAACGGGCTGGCCACATAGGCGCGCGTGCCGAACACCACCATGCCGATGCGGTCGTTGGGCCGAGAGCGGATGAATTCGCGCACCACGTCCTTCACCGCGTCGATCCGCGACTGCCGTTGCCCCGCCTTTTCGTAATCCATCGCCTGCATGCTTCCTGAAATGTCCACCACCAGCACGATGTCAATCCCCTCCGTCCTCACCTTGCTCTCGCTGCGGCCCAATTGTGGCCGGGCCAATGCCGCGACGAATAGGACGAGCGTTGCGCCATGCAACATGAGCAAGAGCGACGGACCGAGCGCCGACCAGACCGACGACAGCGACTGCGCCTTCGTCACCGAGGAGAACCTGAGTCCCCCGCTCCGCGCGGTGCGACGCTCCCACCACAGCCACAGCGGCAGCGCCAGCACCAGCAACAGCAACGATGGATTAGCGAACCTCATGTTCCCGCCACCACCTCGGGAGGGCGAGGCTCCTGCCGAGCCGTTGATTCGTCACCGCGGCTCGCCGGGAGGCTCGCCCTCCCACCGGATTCTTTTACGAATTTCTCCGCAGCGTCAAACACTCGCGCCACGTCCTCCGCGCCGGGACGAAACCGCGCAAACTTCACGAGATCGGACTCCTGCAGGAACGCGCCGAGCGATTCCCGATGCTCAATGGAGAGTGAATGATCGCGGGACACTTCGTAGAGAAACTCTTCCGTCGTGCGTTCGGGTGCGCGCAACCCGAATTGCCCTTCGAGATAACGGCGTACGGTGTCCGACAGGCGTGTGTAAAACTCCTCTACCGGCGGATTGTCCGCGCGCAGCCGCTGCAGTTCCCGAATCGCCATTTCGTAAGGGGTGGGCGGCGGGACCTCGGCCATCAGGGAGGACGGTCGGCAGCGCTTCCATAGCCAGAAAGCCGCCGCGACGGCGGCGACAAGAAGCAGCGCCCACAGCCACCACAGGCTGTGCGGCACCGGAACAAGTCCCTTGATATCATGAATGTCTTCCATCAGATACGGCGCTCGCGCATTCTGAAAAACTTGATCAACGGCAGCATGTAATCGGCCTCGCAGCGGATCTCGACGTGATCGACGCTCGCCGACCGCAAGAGGCGTCGCAACGATTCAAGCCGCAACCGCGACCTGGCGGCAAACTCTTCGCGGACGTTTCGGTCGAATGTATCGACCAGCGCTCGTTCTCCAGTTTCCGCGTCGCGGAGTTCGACCAGGCCGACCGCCGGCAGTTCCTCTTCACGCGGGTCGCGCAGGCTCAGCGCGATGACATCGTGACGCTTGCTCGCCACGCGCAGTTTCTTGCGGACCGATTCTTCGTCGGCCACCTGAAAATCCGACAGCACGAACGTCACCGCCCGGCGCGACTGGACGTGATTGAGGTAGTCGACCGCCAGTGTGAGGTTCGTCCCGCGTCCTTTCGGTTGAAACGCGAGAATCTCGCGCACCACGCGCAACGCGTGACGCCGCCCCTTCTTCGGCGGCACGTACTTCTCGATTTGGTCGGTGAACATGATGAGGCCGACCTTGTCGTTGTTGCGGATGGCCGAGAACGCGAGCACGGCGGCCAGTTCCGCGGCCAACTCGTTCTTCGTCTGCCGCACGCTGCCGAATTGCCCCGAGGCGCTCACGTCCACCACCAGCATCACGGTCAGCTCGCGTTCTTCCTTGAACTTCTTGATGAACGGATGGCCGAACCGGGCGGTGACGTTCCAGTCAATCGACCGCACCTCGTCGCCGGGCAGGTACTCGCGCACCTCCTCGAACTCCATGCCATGGCCCTTGAACACGGAATGGTACTGGCCGCCGAGCACGTCCGTCACCTCGCGGTTCGTGCGGATTTCGATCTGACGAACTTTTTTGAGGACTTCTTTGGAAATCACGGTACCGGCACTTCGTCGAAAATGCGTTTAATGACGCTCTCGCTGGTCATTTCCTCGGCTTCGGCCTCGTAGCTGACGATCACACGATGGCGCAGCACGTCCATGCCGATGGTCTTTACGTCCTGCGGGGTCACATAGCCGCGGCCCTGGAGGAACGCGTACGCCTTCGCCGCAATCGTCAGATAAATCGTCGCGCGCGGTGACGCGCCGTATTGGATGAGGCTGCCGACGTCGATGTTGTACGCCTTCGGTTCGCGCGTGGCGTGGACCAAATCCACGATGTAGTTCTTGATCTTTTCGTCCATGTAAACCGCGTCCACCACTTTGCGCGCCTTCAGGATTTGCTCGGGTGTCACCACGGGCTGCGTGACGATTTGCTTGCCCGTCTCCGCCATGCGGTCCATGATCTCGCGCTCTTCCTGTTTGCTGGGGTACTGGATGGAGAGCTTGAGCATGAACCGGTCGACCTGCGCTTCGGGCA
>JBGPVO010000331.1:0-2534 GCA_041491705.1 Verrucomicrobiia bacterium | reverse complement strand
GGTCGACCACGACCTGCAACTGTTGAAGACGCAGGCCCCTGCCAAGTGAAACGCTCCCCCACGGCCACCGACCAACCGTTTGACCCATCGGCATGCGCGTCCTAGTCATCAACCATCGCGACGTCAAGAATCCGCGCGCGGGCGGATTGGAGGAGGTCGTGCAGCAAACCGCCAAGTACTGGGCCGCATGGGGGCATCGGGTGGACCTGCTGTGCGCCGGTTATGATGGCGCGCCGGTCGAAGAGGTGATTGATGGCGTCCGCATCATTCGTGGGCCGAACGAATATATTTTCAACTGGTGGGCGCCATTCAAGACACGCGCGCTCGGACCGCGTCAGTATGATGTGATCCTCGAATACATCAGCAAAGTTCCGTGCTTTATCCCAGCGTTTGTGAAGTGCACGCCCACGGCGGTCATGATCCCGCATCTGTTCGGGAAGACGGCGTTTGCGGAGTTGCCGTGGCCAATGGCCGCGTATGCGTACGGGTTGGAACAGCCGATTCCGTGCGTGTATCGCAAGAGCCTGTTTTGGGCCTTGTCGAAGACCACGGCTGAAGATCTGCTCGGCCGCGGCATTCCGCAGGAACACATCGAAATCATCTATCCGGGGTTCAACGAAGACCTGCTCAAACCCGACCCGAACGCGAAGAAGACGCCGGATCCAAGCTTGATCTATATCGGCCGCCTGAAACGCTACAAACGCGTGGACCTGATCATCAGCGCCACGGCAAAGTTGCAGGCCCAATTTCCCCGCGTCCACGTTTTTGTCGTGGGCACGGGCGACCACGAGAAGGCGTTGCGCGATCAGGCAGCGTCGCTGGGGCTGGAACAAGCCGTCGAGTTCTGCGGGTTCGTGAGCGAAGCACGCAAGAAGGAGCTGTTGCAGATGGCGTGGGTCGGCGCCCAGACGTCCACCATCGAAGGTTGGGGATTGGGCGTCATCGAAGCCGGCGCGTGCGGCACCCCGACGGTGGCCAGTGATTCGCCCGGGCTGCGCGAATCAGTGCGCGACGGTGAGACGGGTCTTTTGGTGCCGCATGGAGACGTGGATGCACTCGTGAAGGCAAGTTCGCGGTTGCTCGGCGACGCCGGATTGCGCGAGAAAATGGGCGCGGCAGCCCGCGACTGGGCCAAACGGTTCTCCTGGGAGGAAATGGCGCGCCAGTCCCTGCGGTTCCTCGAAAGGGCTGCCGGCAAATCCCCATGAAATCGCGATTTGGTCTCTGGATCACGCTGGTCGTTTCATTCGCGTACGTCGCGTATCTCGGCGCGCATTGGCTGCCGTTGGGGATGAGCGAACACGAGTTGAGCGCCTCCGCTTCGCGCGTGTGGGACGTGAAGCACGAAATCGCCGCGCATCATTACCTGCCGTGGTGGACGCCCTGGTTCATGAGCGGATCGAGCTACGGGCTCAATCACTCCCGCGGGTTTTATCTCCTGCCGTGGATCCTGTTCTCGACGTGTACCGACCTCATTACGGCAGGCAAACTCACGGCGTTGCTGGCGATCTTCGCGGGTGGCGTGACGATGTACTGTTGCGCGCGGCATTTCCTGAAAAACGAATGGGCGGCAATCCTGGCCGCGTTGGCGTTCCTGCTTCATCCAGAACAGATCATCCGCGCGGCGGGCGCCGAGCACATCACCATCATTCTGTTCATGCCCTTCATGCCATTGTTGTGGCTGACGTTGTCGCGGGCTCTCGAACGGAACACGTTTCGCGACACGTTCCTCTGTGCCTTCGTCGCGGTGCTCGCCTGGTGGACGGACAACAAACAGGCGTTCACGAGTTTTCTGTTCCTGTTTTGTAACGCCTTCTACTGGCTGTGGCCGCGCCGCAAGCAATGGCAACCCACGGCCCGCACGTGCGGGCTGCTGGCGGCGATCGGGCTGGCGCTGGGCGCGTGGGTGCTGGCGCCGGGCGTTGTCGAATCCGGGGACGTGAAGCTGTTCATCGGCGATCCATTGACGGGCTGGCAGAAGACATACGCGTTCAAGAGCCTGCTCAGTTTGGTGGATCGCAACGGCGCGGCCACAAGCAACGCCGCCAGTGTGGTGATGTCGCGGATCCAGGCCAACGGCGGGGGCGTAAGCAGTCAGGCCGAATTGGAACGCGTGCAGCGCGTGCTGTCGCTTGGCATGGAATCCCCCGAGAAATATATGGGACTGGTGTTGTTGCTGGTCATTATCGTGACCGTGCTGTGGAACGACCGGCGTGTAAATCGGAGGGCATTTTGGTTCTTCGTCGGGGCGTTGCTGGCGAGCGTCATGTTTGCAACCGGACTAAGCACCGTGTGGAGCGCAACGTGGACGACGTGGGACGCATTGTCGTCGGAGCATGTATCCGGGCTGGCGCTCGCGTGGCTGCTGGTAGCTGCGGCATTTCTGGTATTCTTCTATCGACGAAAGCTGACGACGGCGCGCAAGCGGGTGGCGGCGGGTGTCGCACTGGCGATCTTGTTGTTTCTGCCGGGCTTTCGATGGTTGGCGACCCTACCGTACTTCAAGGAGATCAGGGCCCCGTTTGTGTTCTACG
>JBGPVO010000330.1:0-2552 GCA_041491705.1 Verrucomicrobiia bacterium | reverse complement strand
GGCATTGGTTTTTCTCGACCGCACCGACATATAACCTGGTCGATTGCTGGTCGTCGTCGGTGGAAGCAAGGAGAACAGGGACCGACCCGGAAGCCGTGCAACAGCGCTATCTGGCCGAGTTGGGCGATCTGGAGTTCTACGACGGGGCGCAACTGTTTGATCATCGGATGGAAGCGTACCGCCACACCGCGCGTGAGGTGCTCCGACCCGCTCCGCTATCGGTGGCCCGGGAGGCGGTGGTGGGCTGGGCGAAACTGCTGCTGGGGCCGGGACAACGCACCCTGGATCTGTGGCTGCGCAACCCTCAGCGCGGAGGCCGATGGTGGGCGATCCCATATGGCCTGGCGTTAGCGGCCCAAGTGGTCCTGGGTATCTGGGGGGCGATGCGACTTGGACGCGCCGTGGTTCTCCCGGCGGCTCTGGTTGCATACTTCGTCGCTACCGGGGGGTTCCCGACGACAAGCAGTCGATTTCGGTACCCGATCGTTCCCGAGTTGGCCATCTTGGCGGTAGCGGGAGTTGTCGGAACCGCCCGACCACCTTCCGCGGAAGCAACGGAGCGGCGATCGTGAACCAGCATCTGTTCGTCACCGGTACGGACACGGGCGTCGGCAAAACGCACGTGACGGCGGCGCTGCTGACCGAGTTGCGGCGACGCCGTGTGCGCGCGGCCGCGTTCAAACCCATCGCGTGTGGCGCGGGTGGACGACACGACGCGGAAATCTATGCCGCCATTATGGACCACGAACAGCCGCTCGACGTCATCAATCCCATTTACTTGCGCCACCCGCTCGCACCCAGCGTCGCGGCCAGGCTCGAACGCAGACGCATCGACCTCCGACGGGTTCTCCGCGCGTATCAGCAACTGGCGGCGGGCTATTCGGTCGTGCTCGTCGAAGGCGCGGGCGGATTGCTGGTTCCGATCCGCGACAACTATTTCGTGGCGGACCTGGCGAAGAGGCTGAAGCTTCCGCTGCTGGTGGTCGCGCGGCTCGGATTGGGAACAATCAATCACAGCCTGCTGACTGTTCGGCAAGCCCGGGCGATGAACCTGACGGTGCGCGGGATCATCCTGAATGATACGGTCGGAGGCCGACGAGGCCTCGCCGCGAAGACGAACATCAAAACCGTGCCCGAGTTGTGCGGCGAGCCGCTGCTCGGCGTGGTGCCACACGGAAACCATGGCCGGCAAGCCGCCGCACGCCAGATCTGTGACCGACTGTTCAGCAAACGGTAATCTGCGCTGACTTGGTCTTACGAACCCGGCAGGAATCGCCGGAGGAACTCCACGGGATCATACGGTTTTCCCTGCGTGTCCCTGACTTCAAAATGCAAATGCGGCGCGATCCTCATCCAATTGCGGGCATCCGCGCTGCGGCTGGTCTGGCCCATGCGACCCAACGGCGTGGCCCGATGGACAACGGCCAATGGTTGATGAACCGTCAGTTCGGCCAAATGTGCATACAGCGTGAAGAACTTCCCGCCACCCTTGGGCCAAACATGCTCAATGACGATGTGCTTGCCAAAGTCGGAAGCATTTTCATCGGCGACAACCTCGTGGACAACGCCCTCGAACACGCAGAACACGTCGTCCTGCGGCACGAACGTGGGCTCTTCGCTTTCAAAGTCGGTGTTCGTGGCGCAGTCGGTGAACAGGACGCGTGTGGTCGTGCCCGTGGCCGTGACGGCGACCGGGGCGATGTCGCAACCGCGGTGGAACCGTTTCCCGCAGTCGCGCGTCCAGCCGGGTTTGCCGTAGTCGGGATTGACGCGTGTGCACGCGAAGAATTTTCCCGGCGCGTCGAACAAAGAACGGTTCGGCGTCGGCCAGGCGATACGGATCGTTTCCTGGCTTGGCAGCGCGACGAACTGCTGGTAGTCTGTGGCCGGCTTCACGAACAAGGAGTGTAGCAACTGCGATGAGCGACCAGCAAGAACTGCAGCAACTCCGCGAAGAAGTCCGTCAACTCCAACAGAGGCTCGACGATGTCAGGCGCAGGTTGGAGCTAATCTCGCAGCGGTCTGCGCCGGCGGCACCGCAGGAAGTCACGCCACCCGCAGTTGCAATCCCGGCTCCTCCAATCATTCCGAAGGAACAACCACCAACGCTGTCGCCCGAAGCAGCGGCGCCTGTGCCAGATGTTGTAGGGCAACCGCCCCGGTTGCCGCAAACGACGGCAGGCGGGGCGCCTGCCCTACAGATGCCGCCGGTCGAATCGCCGGTGGAATCCTTCGAAGTGCTACTGGGAACGTATTGGCTACCGCGCATCGGGATTGCCCTGTTGCTGACAGGGATGGTGTTTTTCGCGGCGTACATCACGCCGCGGCTCGGCGTACCGCAGAAAGTCGCGCTCGGTTATCTCGCCTGCCTTGTACTCGGCGTGTTGGGAATGGCCTTGGAGAAGAGGACGCCCCAGTTCGCGCGCGTTTTGCAGGCCGGCTCGCTGGCGCTGGCGTATTTCGTCACGTACGCAGCCCACTTTGTGGATGCGTTTCGCGTCATTCAAAGCCCGACGCTGGCGATCACGATGCTGTCGGTCGTTGTCCTGCTC
>JBGPVO010000329.1:0-2560 GCA_041491705.1 Verrucomicrobiia bacterium | reverse complement strand
TTCGAGCAGGCGCTACGGCTCAAGCCCGATTATGCGGATGCGCACTACAATCTGGGAAATGTTCTATTGCAGGCGGGGAAGCCCGAAGAGGCAATCGGGCATTATGAACAGGTCTTGCGGTTCAAGCCTGGCGACGTCGACTTGCACTACAATTTGGGACGTGCCCTGGCAAAAGTGGGCAAGCTTGACGAGGCGATCGGACATTACAAGCAGGCCTTGCGGCTCAAGCCGGGCTTTGCCGAAGCGGAGCACGGTCTGGGGAATGCGTTACTGCGGGCCGGCAAGGTTCAGGATGCGATTGAGCATTACGAGCAGGCGGTGCGACTCAAACCTGATTATGCCGAAGCCCACAACAACCTGGGAGTCGCCCTGCTCCAAGCGGGCCGGGTTCAGGAGGCAATCCCGCACTTCGAGCAGGCATTGCGAATCCGGCCTGGTTATTCGGATGCGCAGCACAACCTGGCGCGGGCACGGGCAGTCCAGTGAACCATTGATTCAAGTAGGCACAAAAGCGTGACGGCAATCCAGTAAGGTCGGATTGTGCCCAACGAAGGCGCGTCGCACTACGTGAGAAGGGTGCGGCAATTCCATCCTCTTTCCAATCGAATGTGGCCTCTTGCCAGCGTCATCGGTCGTGAGTAAAATGCGCCGCCTCGCCTCGCACAGTGAAAGGACACATTTGATGAATCGAACAGTTGTAGCGTTGATTGCGTCTGTCGGGATGTTCGCGATCGCCGCTCTGGCCGAGGATGAAGCGACAGACCCATCCGCCACGACCGCGACGACCAACGCGGTTGGACCCAGAATCCGGTTCGACAAAACCGTGTATGATTTCGGCAGAACCTCGATGGTGGAACAGCTGACGGGCAAGTTCACGTACCAGAACGTCGGCAACGCTGTATTGAAGTTGAGGAATCCGACGACCTCGTGTGGTTGCACCGTGGCCAGGGTGGAGCCGGAAACATTGAAACCTGGCGAGAAGGGGGAGTTGGTTTTTACCCTGACCGTTAGCCCGAGCGTGCACGGACGCGTTGAGAAGAGCATCACGGTACCCTCCAATGATCCGACGACACCGAGCGTCGAGCTCGCAGTCCAAGTGGACATGACCTCGGTGTTTAGCTTTGTGCCCGAGCAGATCGCACTCGGGGACATACGGCAGGGCGCCATCACCAACGTGGCGGTGCTGGTCAAGCGGACCGACGGCAAGAAGCTGGTCATTTCCAAGGCTGAGGCGGGCGTGAACTTCATCCACACGCGCATTGAGCCGCTGGAAAAATCGGGTAACACCGCGGCGCGCATCTGGATCGAGGCGAAGGCCGAAGGGGCGCCGCGGCGGTTCGTCGGGATTGTGCGTGTGTATGGTGAAGACGCATGGCAACTGTTGTTCACAATGACCGCGTTTGGCCGGGTGGTAGGGGAGGTCACGCTGAACCCCGAGGCGCTTCGCTGGAACATCGAGGATCCCGAGCATTGGCCCGAGGGCCAGCCGGAGTCGATGACCACCCGCAAGGTCAGAGTAGTAGCCAGCGACAAGAGCCAATCGCTGGAGGTCAAGAACGCGACCAGCAGCTTGAAAGAGTTGCGCGTGACAGTCGTGGCTGTCGAAACGGGCAGGGTTTATGAGGTCGTGACCAGGCTTTTCGAGTCGCCCAAGGAGACCGAGAGCGGCACAATCAGCTTCGAAACCAACCGTGCCAGCCAGCCGACCGTTCTCGTACCCGTGACGATCGATGTGGTGAAACACCAAGCGGTGAGCGCTCCCGGCAAACCATCCAACGCGCGCTGAGGTTGGCACCGGCCGGCGCCCTGGCGGAAAGATTTTGCTGGACAATGGGGCCAGAGGATGCTCGACTCGAGGCTTCTAAGTAAAGGCTAGCACAGATCGTCTGGTTGAGTCCGTTTACAAGGAGGCGGGATCTACAGAGATGAGAGGGCTTTGGCGTTTTTCTATTATCGTTGTGCTCACCTGCACAATGTCCCTGAAGAACAACACGGCGCACGCCCAGTACACGACCGGCTTTCAAACCAACATCATCAGTGCCGTCGCCAGCAACTGGGCAAGCAACTCCGGTTATCTCGTAGGCAGTAATACGGCATTTGACGCGCTGATGATTCGGAGCGGCGGCGTGATGTCCAATGGGGCCGGTTACATCGGGTATGCCTCCCGAGGCACCAACAACCTTGCCGTTATCTCCGGCAGCGGCGCGGTCTGGAGTAATCAGTTGGACCTCACCATCGGTAAGTTCGGCGGTGGCAACAGTCTGGTGATCAGCAATCAGAGCCAGGTGTGTAACAACTACGGCTTTGTGGGCTACAATTCCGCCAGCAGCAACAATAGCGTGCTGGTGACGGACAACGGTTCAGTTTGGTGCAACCGCCGTGACCTGTACGTCGGTCGGAGTGGTGGACGCAACAGCTTGGTGATCAGCAATCGGGGTCAGGTGTTTGACGGTGGCCACTGCGTTATGGGCTACAGCTCCAGCAGCAGCAACAACACCGCGCTGGTGACGGGCAGCGGCTCAGTCTTGAGCAACAACTTCGAACTGTACGTCGGCCGGCG
>JBGPVO010000328.1:0-2588 GCA_041491705.1 Verrucomicrobiia bacterium | reverse complement strand
GCCATGGGCGAAACTCGACCGCAAAACCCAGTTGAGACGGATCGCCGGATGCAATGACACGAGGTTTGATCCCCAGCATTTCGAAGACGGGCCTCAACGGCTTGAGATAGGGCAGGGTGGTGCGGCTGCCGATCCAGCCGATCACGCTCGAACTGGTCGCGGAGGGGTGTGCCCCGATAGCAACCGAAGTGGGTACGACCGTGACGCGGCGATTGAAACGCGCGGCGTATTCGGCGAGGAAATCGTTCCCCGCGATGACTGCCGCCGCGCACCGCAGGATGTCCTGTACCGCCGCCTCGCGGTGCAACGCACGCAGCAACCTCGAACCACCCACGCGCGGCAACCAGATCGCGTCGTCGAAATCGAAGACGAGCGGCTTGCGAGCGGCAAGTTTCCTTTCGAAGCCCGAATATAACCCGGGAAAGACGCCCTTTTGCACGAACACCGCATCATAGTCACCGACGCGCTGCAGGTCGGCGCGACGTTGTCGCCACGCGGCAGAGAATGCGGCCCGTCGTGAGCCTTGTCCTCCTGAATCGAGATAGAGACTGCGATACAGCGCGTCACCGATTACAGGTGAGACCTCACACGTTACCCCGAGCTTTTGTAGCCACGGCAGCAATTGATAGATACGGTACCGGCTCGACGGGCCAAGTTCACAGGTCTGTGGTAAGAAAAGGACGTTCATCGAATCAGCCCGGTGAGTGTAGCAGTTCCTCGTACAGTTCCATCAGCCGCTGGCTGATCACCTCGATCGAGAAGTGCGCCTCGACATGCTCGCGCATTTCTTTGCCGAGCGCGCTCGCGCCTGGATGGAAAAGCGTTGGCAGTGCCTGTGCCAGTGCGTTGGCGTCGCCGGCCGGCACAAGTTGGCTCGGAAACCGCTCGCCGAAAACGTCGCGAATCCCACCCGTGTCGGATGCCAGGCAAGGCAGGCCGCAAGCCATGGCTTCGAGCAATGCGTTGGGCATCCCCTCCCGCAGCGACGGCAGGACGAATGCGTCCGCGGCCTGATAATAGCGTTCGGGTTCGGGATGTGAGCCGGCGAACATGACCGCTAGCGCGACGCCCAATTCCTCAGCAAGCCGTTTCCATGCTTCCGTCTGCTCGCCTTGTCCGAGGAAGATCAGGCCCGTGTTCGCGGGTAATGACTGCCGCGCTTGCGCAAATGCCTTCAACAGAACGTCGCCACCCTTCAGCGCAACGTGCCGGCCCACGTGCAGGATGACATGTCCAAACCGAATGTTGAGATCGTCGCGTTGGCGCCGCTGATCAGCAATGTCGGAAGGACTGAAACGGCGCGTGTCCACACCATTGGGCAAATACACGGCGGCTTCGGGACGCCGGAGATGGGCGCGAAGTTGCTCGGTGACGTCTCGGCTGGGGCAAAGGAAGCGGCTCACGCGCTGGAGCGTGGGCCGAAACAGACGCAGCGACAAGCGCGGCGATTGAAACAGAACTTGCACATCGGTGCTGGACGGCAGTTTCAGGATCGTGGGCAAGTGCAACTGTTGCCCCGCCCACAGCCCCACGGCGGAGAAACGATACAATGCATGCAAGTGAACAACCACCGGTCCTTTCTCGCGCGCGGCGGTGAACTCGCGACGAAACGCGGCGTAAGCGCCGAGCATCGACCGCGCAGGGAGGGTGCGGCAGTTCTCGAGGGGCGCGAGCGGCTCGCAATCCGTCAGCACCTCCAGTTTCGTACCGCGACGTCGTAATGCCTGCGCCATCGCGATCGCCTGCCGCTCGTAGCCGCCGGTGCGGTTGATGCGCGGTACAATGAAATACACGGTCCTCGGGTTCATGTGGTTCCAGTGGGGCGCCGCGCGACGCAAAAGATGGACGGAGCGAACAGCCTCGACGGAGGCAGGGGTATGGTTGCGTCTTCCGCCGCCCAGACCAACACGGAGGCTCTCTTCATGATCGAAAGCATCCGGCGCTTGAAACGGGTCGAGGGCTTCGTGTTGTCCAGACCGTGCAGGGACACCACGCCGAAGCCGGTACTGAGGAAGTAGTCGCAACACGCGACGCGCAACCCGGCTTGCTCGTGCGCGATCAGAAGCTGGTCACGGGTCAGCGGTACGTGAACCTCATAGGTCGCCGGGTTCGTCAGTCTTTGGAGCCGTCCAATGAGCCCCGTCATGTTTGGTATTTGGGTGATGAGCATCCCGTCCGGTTTCAAGAACGCAGCCAACGCGCGAAGGCAGCCGGCCGTGTCGTGGAAATGCTCGACGACCCCAAATGAGATCGCCACATCGAATGCCCCCAGCAATCCTGCTGGAGGCGCGGACACATCAGCGCAGATGATCTCTCCCGCGACCCCCGAACGTGACAGAATCCGCCGTGCTTGCTCGCACCCGTGTTCGGAATAGTCCAGTCCCGAGATTCGAAACCCAAATTCGCGCGCAAGATACGGCAACCATGCCGACCGGGCGCAGCCGATCTCAACCAGCTTCTTGCCTGTGGTGTCCATCGAAACAAACGCTTGGCGGAGAAAAGCGTCCACGCGGCGATTGTAGAGATTATGAAGTCCCGCGGCACGTGGATTGATCGCCTCTGGCAACTTGTCGTCAGCCCAGACTGCG
>JBGPVO010000327.1:0-2599 GCA_041491705.1 Verrucomicrobiia bacterium | reverse complement strand
GTTTTTGATTTGGAAGGAACGACAGTACAGACCGATCAGGCGTTGGAGACTGGCGACCACGTCCGCCGCCTTCATTTTCGAATGCCCGTGGGTACGGATCGGTAACTCGATCGGGATTTCCTTCACGCGAACGCCACTGAGGCAGAGAACGTATAGACTCTCAAAGAAGAACGCATACCCGGGTGATTTGACGAGACGAAACACGCCCGGTTGAATCCGATCCAGACGGTAGAGCCGAAACGCCCCGGTGGCATCGTACGGCACGTGCAACACACACCGTGTCAGGAAATGACCCAGATGCGTCAGAAACTTCCGCAGCAAATTCCATTCTGCCAGACTCTCCTCGCTCATGAACCGTGAGCCGAGTACGACATCGTAGTCCTCCGCGTGCTGCAGGAATCTCGGAATGTGCTGCGGCGGATGCGTCAGATCGCAGTCCATGCTGATGACGACCGGGTAGCCTTGATCGTACGCCCATTGAATGGCGTGCTGGTGCGCGCTGCCAATGCCGAGCTTGCCAGCACGGTGGATGACGCGCAGCCGTGGGTCGCGGGTAGCCATCTCGTCGAGGAGCCGGCCAGTGCCATCGGGGGAATTATCATCGAGAAACAGCAAATCAAGATCAAGGTTCAGCGCCTTGATGAGTCCGTACGTGCGCTCGACGCATTCGCGCTCGTTATACGTAGGGATGAACAACAGGGTTCTCATGCCAGCAGTTGTGTTCCTTGTTCGGCGGTCACCATCATGTTGACCAATTCCTTGAAACTTGTCCGCGGCTCCCATCCGGTCAAACGCCGCAGTTTCTCGCAATTGCCGGCCAACGGCAAGCGTGTCGTTCGCCGCAAGAGCGCGGGATCTACCACTACGTATTTCCGCCAATCCAACCCGGTCAACCGAAACGCTTCCTCGACAAAGTCACGCACGCGGTGCGTCTCGCCACTGGCGATCACGAACTCTTCCGGGACGGGTAACTGCAGCACACGCTGCATTGCGTCAACGTAGTCGCCGGCAAAGCCCCAATCAATCTGCGCATCAAGGTCGCCGAGCGTGAGTTTATCCTGCCGGCCGTCACGGATGGCCACTGCAGCTTGGGCGATTTTCTTAGCAACAAAACTCGCCGGGCGCAAGGGCGATTCGTGATTGTAGAGGATGCCCACCGCGGCGAACACCTGATAAGTCTCCCGATAATGGCGGCACAAACGCCATCCGCATTCCTTGGTGATGCCATAAAGCCCGTCTGGATTGAGCGGCGTTGTTTCGTCCTGCACCGGGGCGGGCGGCGACCCGAAGACGTGGCAAGAGGCGGCGAAAAAGAAACGCGAGGAAGGCGAGAACCGCCGAATGCCATCCAGAAAATTCGCCGTCGCAATGGCATGGACGGCATTGCCTTCGCGAAACACTTCCAGATCGTCGGTCAGTTTGTCCTGAGAAGAATGGTGATACGCGGCCAGGTGATAGACCTCGGCCGGTTGTTTCTCCTTCAACAGGCGCGCCACGCTGGTGGAATCGACGATATTCACATCGCTGTCAAGCGTGAGGCCGATGACTTCGTAACCGAGCTTGCGGAGGTGCGCCGACAGGTAGCGGCCGTCCTGGCCGGCGCTGCCGGTGATGACGGCGGTCTTCATGCCCCCACAATCTCGACCTTCGGCAACGGAAACAGGAACTTGCCACCGTCGTCGAGAAAAGCGCGTTCGCGCTTGAGGAATTCCCCGCGGAAATGCCAGGGCAGGGCGAGCAAATAATCCGGATGGCGATCGCGGGCTTCCTGTTCGGAGATCATCGGGATGAGCGTGCCGGGTGTGAAGCGTCCATACTTTTCTGGATTGCGCTCGGCAATCGCCGGGATGTCCTTCTCGGTAAACCCACAAAACTGGAGTACAACATTACCCTTGGTGGAGGCGCCGTAGCCGAGGAGCAGTTCTCCGCGCTGCTGGATCTCTGCCACGCAACGGCGCAGGTCATCGCGATGGGTGAACACAGTCTTCTGGAAGTCCAGATATGGCCGCAACGTGTGCATCCCCGCCGCGGCTTCCTGCCCCAGTAGTTTTTCGGCGCGTTCGGAGGCGGCCCGGTACGGGGAGTGTTCGTGCGCCACGGTCACGCGGAAACTGCCGCCGTTAACATCGTTCAACTTGACGTCGAGGATCTTGAAGCCCACTTGGTCAGCCATCCACTTGATCTGGCGCAGGCCGTAGTATTCGAGATGCTCGTGACAAACGGTATCGTAGGCGTTGCGCTCGATCATGGTCGGCATGTAGCTCTGCTCGAAGAGCCAGACGCCATCGTCCGCGAGGATCGACTTGATATCTTCGACGAAACGCAGCGGTGATTCGAGATCGTAAAACATCGCGATGGAAGTGACGACCCTGGCCTTCCGGCTGCCCATCGCGTTGCGGTAGGCCTCGGCGCTGAAGTAATCGGTCACGAGCGTGACGTTGTCCGGGTAGTATTGCCGGAAGTTGACGGCGCTGGGGTCGATGCCGATGAGTGCGAGACCGGCATTGGGATACGCCTTGAGCAGGGTGGCGTCGTTGCTGCCGATGTCGAGGACCACGTCGCCGGCCTTGAGTGAGACCATCTCGGTGATGGCGTTGGC
>JBGPVO010000326.1:0-2615 GCA_041491705.1 Verrucomicrobiia bacterium | reverse complement strand
ATCAGTCGCGAAGCGCTCGAAGCGGCGGTCATGGCGACCCAGCAGTTGGCAAAACCGGATTGCGCGCGGTTGCAGCGACAGTCAATCGGGATCGTTGCCGGGAACCTCTCGCAAGACGACGCGCTCGCACTACAAGCTGCGCTCCGAGCTCGCGGAGTCGAGACGGAAGTCGTCAGCGAAACCGAACTGCCCTCCTTGGCGCCGCCGCACCACCCACAATCGTTCACGGTGGCCGCCGATGGCGTGACCGTTACTGACTATACGGGACAAAGCACGTTGCTTCCGATGTCCATGTTCGTCTTTGCGGCGGGCGGACACGTGAAGCACTTGGCCGTCCCTCAGCGGAAGTTGGAATTGGTGGACAAGTTCGTTCCGCGCGAGGGGATCAGGACTGAGTTGGAAATGGTCACGGAACGGAACGCGAAGGAAGTGGTAGAGTTCCGCATCGAGTTTTACTTCACGCAAGCGCCGTTTCGGTTCCAGTGCATACTCGACGAGAAGGCCATTGTTCGCGCAAACGGACAGGTTCTCAAGCTGCGCGACCAAAGCCAGCTTGACTGTCTCCTCCTGGAGTTCGCCAACACTTTCCCCGTCGATCAAACCAACCTCGGCATCAAAAAGGTCGCCGCCGGTGAGGATTTCGTGTACCCCAGCGTCCATGCATTCGAAGAGGAAATCGTCTGGTCGCTCTACCGGCTTAGCAGGAACACAAAATGAACGACGTCCGGCAAGTTCATCGATGGGCGCTGATCGCTGATCGCTGACAGCAGAAAGCTTCCTCATGAGCATCATCACCTTGACGACTGATTTCGGCACGCGCGACTGGTTTGTCGGCACCATGAAGGGCGTGATTCTCGGCGTGAACCCGCAAGCAGTGGTCGTGGACATCACGCACGACATCCCGGCGGGCGACATTCGCGCCGGGGCGTTTGCGCTGGCGGTGAGCTACCGCTATTTCCCCCGCAACACGGTGCACGTCGCCGTCGTTGACCCCGGCGTGGGCAGCGACCGCGCCGCCATCGTGGTGAAAACACCAGACTACTACTTTGTGGGACCGAACAATGGCGTGCTCTCGTGGGCGCTCGCAAAGGAAAAGGCGTGCGATGTGTGGCTGGTGAACAATGAAACTTACTTTCGCCGGCCGGTTAGCAGCACGTTTCACGGACGCGACGTGTTTGCCCCAGTCGCGGCGCACCTGACACAGCGCGTTCTCATGGATTCGCTCGGGCAGCAGTTGAAGGATTATGCGCGGCTGGATTGGCCGACGCCGCGGGCGGCCGGCGGCGTGCTGCGCGGCGAAATCGTGTTCATCGACCACTTCGGCAACGCCATCTCCAACATCGACGCGCCGGCCAAAGGCGTCACCAAGGTCCGCGTGGCGGACAAGGTGCAGTGCGACATCAAGAAGTTTTACCAGGAAGTGCCCACCGGCCAACCGCTCGCCATCCTCGGCTCCACCGGCTACCTCGAGATCGCTGTGAACGGCGGCAACGCCGCGCAAGCTTTGGGCCTGAAATTGGGTGATGTCGTGGAAGTCGCCTGATCGCTCTCAGGGTCGCCACTCGGCAAAATGTGTTTGCCGCACCCGCGCGAATCTGCGATAAACCGGCGCTCTTGGAGGACGGCCTTGTGCTGAATCTACGGTACGATTTCAACAATCTAATGGCTGTGCGTGTCGGCGAACACGGTGTCACCGAAGCCGAATTGCATGCGCTCGGCCCCAAGCTATTTGCCGCCGCCGAAGCAGTCGAAAAAGCGTCGCTCGGCTTCCGCAAGCTGCCTCATGATACGAAGTTGGCCGACGAAGTCGCCGTTCTCGCCAGCGAACTCCAGGAGCGCTGCGACAATTTCATCGTCGTCGGCATCGGCGGTTCCGCGCTCGGCAACATCGCCCTCCACAGCGCGCTCAATCATCCCGAATACAACCACCTCATCCGTCCGCCGCGCCGTGGCCCGCGGCTGTTCGTGCCCGACAACATCGACCCCGACCGCATCGCCGCGTTGCTGGACGCGGTCGACCTTGACGACACAATCTTCAACGTTATCACGAAATCGGGCGGCACTGCCGAGACGATGAGCGAGTTTCTCGTGTTCCGCGACGCGTTGATCAAAAAGCTCGGTCCCGAGCGGCACGCCGAACGCATCGTCATCACCACCGATCCGCAAGAAGGCGCACTGCGGGAGATCGTAAAGCAATTCGGTTACGCCTCACTGCCGATCCCGCCCGACGTGGGTGGCCGTTTCTCCGTGCTGAGCGCGGTCGGCCTGCTGAGCGCCGCCGTCACGGGTATCGACATTCACAAGCTGCTGCAGGGCGCGGCGGAGATGGACGCCCTCTGCAAAAAGTCGGGGAAACTCTGGCAGAATCCGGCGCTCACGGGTGCGGCGCTTCATTACTTGATGGACAAGGCGAAGGGGAAAAACATCCAGGTGATGATGCCGTACTCGCACGCCTTGCGCGACGTGGCGGATTGGTTCCGCCAACTGTGGGCCGAGAGTCTCGGCAAACGCATCGATCGCGCGAGCAAGCGGGTGCACACGGGCCAGACGCCCGAGAAAGCCTTGGGCGCGACCGACCAGCATTCGGTCATGCAGCTCTACATCGAGGGGCCGTT
>JBGPVO010000325.1:0-2643 GCA_041491705.1 Verrucomicrobiia bacterium | reverse complement strand
TCGGCTACCTCGTCACGACGAACCAGGCCGACGGCGGCGGCAGTGTCCAAGTGGGGCCGAATCATTTTCCTGATGTCAACACCCTGAACAAGTACTCGCTGGACACAGCGCGAATCGACTTGGAAAACACGGTGCTGCTGCCGCCGCGCACGTGGATCAAGGAAGAGGGCATGCCGCAGCGCTTCGCGCGGTTGTTCGAGTGCGCGCGGCGTCAGGGAGTGAATCGTATCGTCAATTCACGCGAGAATCCGCGGTGGCGCGCCGAAATCGGTTTCGTCGCCTCGGGCCTTGGTTTCGGCTACCTCGAACACGCTTTGGCGGAACTCGGCGTCGCCGACCAGGTGCCAATCCTCAAGCTCGGCATCAGTTATCCGGTCGATCCCGAGTTGGTCGGGGAATTCGCGCAGCAGGTGCGCAGTATCTTCGTCATCGAAGAGCGCCGCGGCTTCATGGAAGAGCAGATCGCGGAAATTATCGGCAAATTCAACCAATTGGCAACCTCGGCGAACCGCACGAACGTCTGGGGCAAGGAATTCCCCGCCGGCTTGACGGGCATTCCGTCGACGCGGGGACTTAACCCCAGCATCCTCATCGAGCGCCTCGCGCCGCTGGGCAGGTTTTTCCACGACCCGAATCTGGCGCTCAACCAGAAGCGTATCGACTGCGCGGTGGATCTGATACATGAGACGGACAAGTTCGATATTCGCATTCCCCTGCGCACCCCGACCTTCTGTCCCGGCTGCCCGCACCGCGACAGCGCCAGCGTGCTGATCGAGATGAAGAAGCAGTTCATCGATCCCCGCTACATGAAGCAGCACCACAGTTGCGGCCCGGTGGACCTTGTTTTCCACGGCGATACGGGCTGCTACACGATGCTGATGTTCGAGCCGACCAAGGACCTCATGCACAACTACAGCGGCATGGGCCTCGGCGGCGGGACAGGCGCGGGCATCGATCCGTTCATTACCAACAAGCAGGTGGTGTTCCTCGGTGACTCGACGTTTTTCCACAGCGGGATGCTCGGCATTTCCAACGCCCTCAAGCAGGGTCAGGACATCACCTACATCATCCTGGACAACGCAACCACGGCGATGACCGGCCATCAGCCGACGCCGTCGATGGACGTCGATATCGTCGGCGACCACACCTACAAGCAAAACATCGACGGGATCGTCGAGGCGATGTTGGGGCAGGGCGTCCACGTCGTCCGCGCGGATCCCGCCTATCGTGAATCGTGGAAGAAGATGCTCGAAGAAACCATTCTGCGCGACGGTGTGAAAGTCATCGTTGCCGACAAGGAATGCGGCATCACCTACTACCGTCGCGAGTCGCGCGAGGAACGGCACACCCTTCGCGAGAAGGGATTCCTGCCTGAGAAACGCTTCGTGAACATCAACCCGGACGTTTGCGAGTATTGCCTCGAATGCACGGTCGCGACGGGTTGCCCGGGGTTGACGATTGCCGATACGCCGTTCGGCGCCAAGATTCAGACCGATTTGTCGTGGTGCGTTGCCGACACCGCGTGCACGAAGATTTACGCCTGCCCATCGTTCGAGGAAATCACCGTCGTCCGCAGTCAAAAGCCGCCCGCACCGATCGATTCCATCGATCTTGCCAACATTCCCTTGCCCAGGATCCCCGACGTCCCTGACGTGTGGCATTGCTATTTGGCGGGTGTTGGCGGGCAGGGTATCGGCGTCAGCACGGCGACCATCGTTCGCGCGGGATTCAAGCAGGGCTACCACGTGTTGTTCTGCGACAAGAAAGGGCTGGCGATTCGCAACGGCGGCGTATTCTCGCAGATCACGTTCACGAAGGGCGCACACCACGCCTCCAACATCATTCCATACGGTAAAGCCGATTTGTTGCTCGGCATCGATCCGCTGGAAGCCACGCGCAGTCTGTCGCCGAAGGGCAATCTGCGCGTCGGCAGTCCGCAACACACCGTGGCGATCGTGAACGCCTACAAGACGCCGACGATCCTGACGTTGCTTGGCAAGGACGACTTCAGCGTGGCGGAGCTGGAAGACACGCTGCGCCGTTACACGAAATCCGACGAGTATTTCGGGTTGAACGTCTCCGGCATCTCCGAGTATTTCTTCGGCACCAAACTGTACGCCAACGTTGTCCTGCTCGGCATTGCCTTCCAACGGGGTCTGCTGCCGCTGTCGCTGGAAAACATCGAGTGGGGCCTGCGTGAAACCATGGGCTCCGCCGCTGCCGACAACATCAAAGCGTTTCATCTCGGACGCAAGCTCGTCTTCGAGCCGGAGCTCGCCCACAAACACGAGTTGCGCGAGACGTACGAGGAATTCATCACCGAGCGCAGGGACGTATTGAAGCGCAATCACCGCGCCGGCAATCGCTGGGCGCGCGAGTTTGACGTGTTGATCCGCCGCAGCGAGAATTCGATCCGCCTCGGCGAGCAGACGGAGCGCGATATCGTCTGGCGGCTCTACGACTTGCTCGAGTACGGTGGCGTCGGCGCCTACGCCGGGTTCTACCTGGATTTGGTGGAGAAGGTGTACGCGAAGGACAGTGGCCAGTTCGATTACGCGGCGACGAAAGCGGTCATCTGGAACCTGCACAAAACGATGGTCATCAAGGACGAGATTTATGTCGCGCACTTGCTGACCAGCGAAG
>JBGPVO010000324.1:0-2669 GCA_041491705.1 Verrucomicrobiia bacterium | reverse complement strand
GTGCTGAAAATCTCGGGCTTCAGCGAACACGCCTGGGGCAGTCGCGGCGTGTACGTGGGACACGATTTGCCGGCGAACGAATGGGCCGAAGCCATCGAGCAGGCGTTGAAGAATTTTGGGACGCATCCGTTCATCCTGCAGCGATTCGAGAAATCGAAATTGTTCGAGTCCCAGTACGCGGATTTCGATGCGAATGAACCGCGTTCATTCAGCGCGCGGGTGCGATTATGTCCGTACTACTTCGTGGTGGGCGACGACGCCAGACTCGGCGGCATTCTGGCCACCGTTTGTCCCGCCGACAAAAAGATTCTGCACGGCATGCCTGACGCCGTGATGGCGCCGTGCCGCGTGCAATAGTCTGCCGCGATCCGCGGTGGCGGCGGGCTTGGCCTTGACGCCCAAGCGATCGCTGGTGTAGGTTGGCGGCGCGTTCATCGGAACGCCGATGGCCGGGGCGCGGGCGTAGCATAGTGGTAATGCGCCAGCCTTCCAAGCTGGTGAGGTGGGTTCGATTCCCATCGCCCGCTCCAACCTTCGCGCCCGGTCTATGCAATCCTCACGACGCCGAGATGGACCTGGGGAAGGGGAGAGAGCCGCTGTCTGCCGGCTCGCGCAATATCCGGGCTAGAACTCTTCGTCCAAGAACGAATCGTCGGGCAGGGCTTCCTGTGGTTCTTCCAGGATCGCCCGCACTCTCGCCGCCAACACCTCGGGTGTTACGGGCTTTTGAAGAAAGGGGATACGGGTATCGATCATGCCGTTGCGAGACGCCAGTGTTTCCGGATACGCGGAGCAGAACATGACTTTGGTTCCCGGGGAGAGCAACCCGATCCGGTGGGCCAATTCCTTTCCGTTCATCTTGGGCATGATAATGTCGGTCAGCAACAAGTCGATCATCATGCCCGGAATCTGCTTGAAAATGCCAAGAGCTTCCTCACCGTCGCCGGCCTTGACAACCCGGTAACCCTGTTCCCGCAAGAGCGTGGCCATATACTCTCGCACGATCGGCTCGTCTTCCGCCAACAGCACCATCGGTTTGGGCGGGGAATAATTGGCCGGCTCGGGAAGAGGAGAATCCGATACGGGGCGCGTTTCGGTCTGAATGTCAGCAGTATGCGTCAGTGTAGTCATGTGTTTAGCCGAGCAGTTGGTTGACACAATCGATAAGGGTCTTGACGAGGAACGGCTTGTGCAGGCACCTCGCGCCGGTTTTGCTCAGGAAGAGCTTGAGCTGCGGGTCGGCGGCGAAGCCTGTGATGAAAATGAATCGATCGCTGAGGGGCGGTCGAGCCTCAATCGCGCGCTGGAACAGTTCGTCGCCGCGCAGCTTGGGCATCATAACGTCGCAGATGACCGTGTCAAACTCGTTGGCCTTGATCTTTTGCAACGCCTCCTCGCCGTCGTGTGAGACGTCAACCAGGAAACATTGGTCCGCCAGAATCCATTGAAGCGCGTCCGCTAGTTGACGGTCGTCATCGACGAGCAGGATGCTCCTGAACTCGATGTCGTTCGAAGCGTGTTCGGCCACGTCCGGTTGGGGCGTCCATTGCATGGCATTGGAGAGAGCAACCGTGATGCCAACTGGCTACCCTGTAGCCAGATCGGGCGGCAGCCAAGCATAAGTAGAAACTGAGTGGTGAGGCTGGCGAAGGGCAAGGTCAAGGATGGCACGTATCGTGCTCAACAGGCCTGAGACGAGGATATTACATGAACGAAGACCAGATGATGAATAAGAAGAATCGAAATTGGCTTTCATTGGGCTTTGTGATCATCACATCGGTCGCGGTCTGTGCGTACATCGCAAGTGTGTTCCACAAGATTGCTGTGGTCGTGACGTCCGGCCAATAGACGGTCTTCTGATCGTTTCCGTGACACGGCGAAGGCAATCACACGAGGCCTTGGAGTGGCTGTTCGCTGCCGTAAGCATGATCAACGATACCATCCGCGTGCGGTTCTGCGCTCTTCGGCCGTGATGTCATCCAACGGCAGCTTGTCGTTCGTCCTCGAGTCGTCTTGGGGCGCATCTGGGCACCACCACCGTTGTAGCGTCGGCTGTCCCCAGCCGATGAACTGTCGATCGCCCCGGATGCGCTGGGGACAGCGCACGCTACACCAGCGGTTCGACTCTCGGTGACAGTATCAAGATGCACCCGTCGTCTTGATACAGACACGAACGGTCTTGCCTCCCGCGCGAAACCGTGCAAGTATTTCACTTCACAGATATGGCTCGCTCGACCATCAGGCGGTGACACAAGCCGTAACAACGGTTGAGCAAGGAGCGCTATCTGCCAACGGATGGTGATGTTTGTTGAATGGATCCGGGCTTGGAGAGGTACCGAAGTGGCCAAACGGGGCAGACTGTAAATCTGCTGGCTATCGCCTTCAGTGGTTCGAATCCACTCCTCTCCACCAACCACTGAATCTCCCACTTGATATCGGAAGACATTGCGGAGTGCGTCTTCGTGGATGCGGATCCGCCGACCTCCCCCAAAACGCACACCCCACCTGTCATGTACAGATGGGGTGCTACGAGATACGCCCGCGGTCTTGATCAGGTTTACTTTTTCTGCGCGGCCTTGATCTTCGCCCAACGAGCCCGTTGCGCGGCTGCAATCCTGGCGCGTGCGGCCGCTGAGAACTTGGGTTTGCGGCGGATCGTCATTCTCAAT
>JBGPVO010000323.1:0-2670 GCA_041491705.1 Verrucomicrobiia bacterium | reverse complement strand
CGGCATCCACGCACGCGAGCGCGGCGAGGACGGCGGCACGCTGCTTTTGGGGGGCGAGGGGGCGCCCCGGGCCTTTGAGCTCGCGGACTGAGCGGTCGCCATTCAGCCCCACGACGAGTACGTCGCCGAGCTCCCGGGCGCGTTGCAGGTAGCTGACATGGCCGAAGTGAAGCAGGTCGAAACAGCCGTTGGTGGCGACCACGCGCTGGCCGCGGCGGCGCGCCGAGGCGGCCCATTGGGCCACCTGCTTCAACGTTAAGACTTTGTCGCGTGACCACGTTGCGGTACGCGACACGTGGCGGGGGGCGGGTTTAGGCATTGGTTTTTGGGCTTGATTCCATGGTTTGCTTTGACATGATGGTTGTGTGTGAGAATGGCTCACCTGAAGAAGGTCGGTCAAGGGTGATTTTTCGAAGCGGGCCGCCGTGTGTACCGAGGGCAGCGGCTTATGCTCTGGGGCTCAATTAGGAGGTTATGCAAACGGTTCATTTGATCGGAACGATAATCTATTTCACAGTGCTGGTGTGCCTGTCGTGCTACGGCATTCACCGTTACTGGATGATTTTCCTGTACCTCCGCCACCGTCGGGAGGTGCCGCACCCGGCCGCGCGATTTCCCGAGCTGCCGAACGTGACCGTCCAGTTGCCATTGTACAACGAAATGTATGTGGCCGAGCGATTGCTCGATGCCGTCGCGGCCCTCGATTATCCCCAGGACAAGCTCGAAGTGCAGGTGCTCGACGATTCGACTGATGAGACAACCGACATCGTCGCCCGCAAGGCAGCGCAACTGCGCGCGCGCGGTTACCAGGTCTGCCACGTCCACCGCACGAACCGCCTCGGCTACAAGGCGGGCGCGTTGGAGAACGGCCTGCACCAGGCCAGCGGCGAGTTCATCGCGATTTTTGACGCCGACTTCGTTCCCCAGCCTGACCTGCTTCAGAAGACGATCCATTATTTCTCGGACCCGGCAATCGGCATGATTCAGACGCGTTGGGGCCACCTCAATGAGCAGTATTCGCTGTTGACGAAGATCCAGTCGATGCTGCTCGACGGGCACTTTCTCATCGAGCAGACCGCCCGCGCCCGCTCGGGCCGCTTTTTCAATTTCAACGGGACGGCGGGCATTTGGCGGCGCACGTGTATCCAGAGTTCGGGCGGCTGGCAGCACGATACCCTGGCCGAAGACCTCGACCTGAGCTATCGCGCGCAGATCAAGGGCTGGCGGTTCCTGTTTCTGCCGGAGATCGTGACGCCCGCCGAGCTGCCCATCGAGATGAACGCGTTCAAATCGCAACAACACCGCTGGGCAAAAGGCTCGATTCAAACGAGCAAGAAAGTGCTGCCGATGCTGTGGCGCAGCCAATTGCCATTCAAGGTCAAGTTCGAGGGCACCGCCCATCTCACGAGCAACTACGGCTATCTCCTGCTGCTGGTGCTCTGCCTGTGCTTCCACTCCTCCGCGTCGGCGGGGACCTATCAGGCGTCGGGTGGCAATGCCTGGACCAAGCTGCTGCTGGTGGACGTGCCGCTGTTTCTCGCGGGGTCGCTGTCGATCAGCGCCTTCTATTTCTGCGCCCAACGCGAGTTGCACGCGCAATGGTGGAAGCGGCTCGCGTATCTGCCCATCTTGATGGCAGTGGGCGTCGGCCTTTCCATCAACAACGCCCGCGCCGTGCTGGAGGCGATGTTCAACCATCGCAGCGAGTTCATCCGCACGCCGAAGTACGGCGTCTCACACCGCGGTGAGTCGGGGGCGCACAGCAAGTACAAGGCGTTGCGCGGACTGTTCCCATTCATCGAACTGGCCTTCGGCGTGTACTTCAGTTATCTGGTCGTGGTGGCGATCAACCACAGCCAATGGACGCTTGTCCCCTTCGTGATGATTTTCCAGGGCGGTTTCCTCTACGTCGGCCTCATGTCGCTGCTGCAAACTACCGTGCGGGCCGCGCGGCGCCTCGACGGGCCGGAATTGGCCGCCGCCGGCGCGTAACCCACTCACGTTTTCGTCGGGTTTATGCCGGGTTCACTCGCGCTCCAACTCCACAGTCTGCGCCACGAGGCCGTCAGCGACGCGGAAGGCATCGTGCGACGCGTGGCGTCGCTCGGCTTTGACAGCGTCGAGACCGCGGGGACGTATGGATGGTCAGCCGACCAATGGCAGAAGATTCTCACGGAAACGAAACTGCAGGTCATCGGCGCGCACGTTGGTCTCGAAGCGCTCGAAACGGAATGGGACGCGCAGACGAGATTTCACCGCGCCATCGGCAACAAACGGCTGGTCGTGCCATCGCTTCCGAAGGACTTGCAAACGGTGGAAGGTTTTGCCGAAGCGGCGAGACGACTCAACTCACTCGGCAATCGCGCGAAAACCGAGGGTTTCGCGTTGTTCTACCACAATCATGCGTATGAGTTCTCGCCATTGTCGGGCGGCCGTTGCGGCATGGACATTCTGCTCGCCGAAACGGATCCGCAACTCTTGGGCCTTGAAATCGACACCTATTGGGTTGAGCGCGGCGGTCGCAACAGCCGCGAGTTCATTCAGCAAAACGCGGCGCGCGTCGGCATGATCCACGCGAAGGAATTCTGCCGTGATGGACGTGACATGCCGGCGGGGCAGGGCGACGTGGATTGGAAGACCATCGTCCCGCTCGCCCGCAGCCGCGGTTGG
>JBGPVO010000322.1:0-2681 GCA_041491705.1 Verrucomicrobiia bacterium | reverse complement strand
AGCGTCTCAGAAGTTGTTGAGGCCGCCGTCTCGGCGGCAGGGGCCGGTCGAGGTCGCGCGGGTGAAGGTTGAGGCGCCGCGGGGACGGCGGCCACTACTCCACCGGCTTTCAACTCGTTCAGCTTTTTCAACAGGCCGTCGATCCCCACCATATCGCGCGCCTTGACAGCCTTGACCAACGCGATCTCGAAGAACACGCGCTTGGATAACGCATAGCGGAGCCGCCCTTCGGCTGCCGCCAGCGCGTCGATGATCCGCAGCGCCGCGTCGGAATCCACCCGCGTCGCCTGTGACTTGAGCAACGCAAATTCGCTGTCGGGCAACTGCAGCGACGCGATCCCCTCCTCGCCCAACGTCACCACCAGCAGGTTCCGAAAATGATCGAGCAAATCCGCCACGAGCCGTTGCAAATCCTTGCCGATTTCGTCGAGGTCCTTCAGCACCTTCAACGCCGTGGTTGTTTTGCCGTCGACAATCGCATCCGTGAGCGCCGCGATCTGGTCGTGCGCCACGAGCCCGAAAACCGACAGCACATCGCTCTCGCCGATTTTGTTGCCGCAGAATGCGATCAACTGGTCCAGCGTGCTCTCCGCGTCCCGCAACCCACCTTCGGCCCCGCGCGCGATCGCGGCCAGCGCCTCGTCCTCAATCACCACCTTCTCCTTCTTCGCGATCTCCTTGAGGTGCTTGACAATCAGGTTGGCTGGAATCCGTCGCAGGTCAAACCGCTGGCAACGCGAGAGAATGGTCGGCAGCACTTTCTGCGGCTCGGTCGTGGCGAAGACAAACTTCACATGCGCCGGCGGCTCTTCAAGCGTCTTCAGGAGCGCGTTGAACGCCTCCTTCGTGAGCATGTGGACTTCGTCGATGATGTAGATCTTGAACTTGGCGCGCGCGGGCGCGTAGCGGACCGTATCACGCAACTCGCGCACTTCATCGATGCCCCGGTTGCTGGCGCCGTCGATCTCCAGCACATCGAGCGAGCGGCCTTCCGCGATCTCTTTGCAATTGTCGCATTTATCGCACGGTGTGACGGTCGGCCCCTTCACGCAGTTGAGTGCCTTGGCGAAAATGCGGGCGGTGGAAGTCTTGCCGATGCCCCGCGGCCCCACGAAGAGATAGGCGTGGGCGAGACGGTTCTGTTCAATGGCGTTCTTCAACGTGGTGGTGACATGCTCCTGCCCCACCACGTCGTCGAATTGCTGCGGACGCCATTTCCGCGCCAGAACCTGATATTGCTGTGCCATAAAATATTCGCAAGCCGGCTCGTAGGAGCGAATTTCATTCGCGACCGGTCGCGATTACAAATCGCTCCTACGAGGCGGAAAAAATAATGGCCGTGCACCTCGCTTCGACAAACGACATCGGTTCGCGCGCCGCGGTTGAAGCTCCAGCCAGGCACCCCGACGGCACATGGAACATCAAGCTTACCGTTGCTGTCTTCCGACCCTGGCGGGGTTCGCAAGCAACCATTGCATCGGACCCGGCCTTCGACGCCGCCCCGCGGTTTGCTCGCCCACATCGCCGCCTCGGCGAGGAATTCAGCCCAGCTACAGCGGGTTGCTGGTGCAGGGAACCGCTAACTCCCCGCCTAGCACGACCAAAAATCTGGAGCCGATGGTCCCGACCGCTCTCGGGACGACCTACTCCGAATGCGCCCGGCACCTTCGGAGTTGCTCAACCACCAACGAAAACTGGAGCCGATGGTCAGGATCGAACTGACGACCTACGGTTTACGAAACCGTTGCTCTACCAGCTGAGCTACATCGGCGCACTCTGGCTGTCCAGCCAGGACTGGACAGACGCACGGCTCTTTTTCTTCTTGAGCGTCCTCTCGGCCCTCCGAGCGTCTGCTAAAGTCTCAAATTCTTTCCACCTGTCCATCTGTACGGGCAACATGCGGGCGGTTGTGTGAACCAGCCCGCGTGCGTGCTGATAATACCGTCGAATCAAGTGGTCAGTCGAACCAATGTAATAACGCCCATTGCGTCCTGACTTCAACACGTAAACGTAACCACTCATCGAACCCATGCTCTACTCCGAATGCACCGACGCATTCGGAGCAGGCCAGCTGAGCTACATCGGCGAAATTTGTGCCCCGCATTATGCCACGTTTATGCCCGCGCGCAAGTAAATCGAAACGGAATGCAAGACGGGAAACTGGCGCCGAGGGTCCGGGCTGGGGCGCAATCGGAGGGTCGACGGCGGCTCGGGCAAATGCTAGGCTACGGATCACTCAATACACTGGACATAGCGTCTTTTTGACGAAAAAACGACCACAAGCACGATGAGAGACACGTGGAGATCATTGGCCGTAGTGTGCGTGCTGGTCATCGGGGTGTACGCGTACATAGCCCAATCGGGTGTGTTGGAATCGGTCAGTCCGAATGCTGCGGACACATACTACAACCTATTGGTGCAGGGTTTTCGCGCCGGCCAGCTCAGCCTGCAAAAAGAGGTTCCGCCCGGGTTCGCGCAACTCGCCGACCCTTACGACCCGGCCGCGAGTATTCCCTACCAACCTCCACCGTATCGGTTGCTCGATCTGAGTTACTACAAGGGCCGGCTCTACCTGTACTTCGGGATTACACCCGCCTTGATACTGTTCTGGCCGTTCGTCGCACTGACCGGCAAGTATCTGTTTCATCGGCAGGCCGTGGCGATTTTTTGTGCGATAGGTT
>JBGPVO010000321.1:0-2684 GCA_041491705.1 Verrucomicrobiia bacterium | reverse complement strand
CGTCGTCCATCTCGCCGCTGCTGGCGGCATTGAACGACTCTGACTGGCATGTTCGCGCGACGGCGATCATGTCGTTGTCATCGGTGGTGGGTAACAATCGGGAACGCGTCGCCCAGGTTATCGACCCCATAGCGGCCCGGCTCCAGGATGACCAGTACGCTCTCGTTCGCGATCGCGCCGCGGATGCGTTGGCCCGCCCGGACGATGAGAAGGCCATCGCGGCGCTCGTCCAGGCAATCGTCTCCGAAAACCGCGAGGCCAGGTTTCATGCTCATGAGGGGATTATCCGCACCAAGGCCGTCTCGGCGCTGCCCGCTCTGAGCAAGTACGTCCACAATCCGAACCGGGATGTCCGCGAGAAGATCATCCGGATCTTTGGCGAAATCGGGGGGAAAGATCAGGTCCCCTACATCACCGATGCGTTGAACGATCCGGACCCGGTCGTGCGGTTGGCGGCAATCGAGGCGCTCCGCAAGGTCCAGGGAGAGGGCCTTGTCGAGACGCTTGGCGCCAAGTGCAACGATGCCGATGCCGACGTGAGGGCTGTGGCCGCGCGGGCTCTCGGGAACCTCGGGGACCGCAAGGCCGTGCCGAAGCTGGTGGAACTCCTGCGGGACTCGAACGGATTCGTCCGTGGCGCAGCGGCCGAAGCGCTGGGCCAACTCGGGGACCGTAGCGCAACGACTGCGCTGATCCAGGTGCTGACGGGCGAGAAACGGCAGCCCAACACAGGTTCGGAGCAGGAGGGTCTCCTCATCGGAACGCAGTCGGGCGCGCTGCCGGAGATCGCCAAAGTGAAGCTGGTGGAAGAGAAAATCATCGCCGCCAAGGCATTGGGAGACATTCACGATCCCGCTGCCGTTGATTCGCTGATTGAGCGCGGGTTGAAAGCAGAGGACCCGGGCCTGCGTGCTGAATCGGCGGTATCCCTGGGCAAGATCGGCGAGCCGCGCGCCGTCAAGCCGTTGGAGGCGGCGGTGCGTCCTTATTACGAATCGGCGCCGGAAGAATCGCAGGGCGTCACGATTGCGACGGGACCTATCGACGAACGGGTGCGCCTTCTCAAGGAGAAGGAATCACGGGTTCGCGCATCGGTTGCCTGGGCCCTGGGCCAACTTGCCGACCCATCTGCGCAAGAAACTCTCAAGCGCGCCCTGAATGACGACAACAGCCTTGTCCGCGACGCCGCCGCCGAAGCTCTGGCCAAGATCAGTGAGAAACAGGAGCGAGTAGCCGTGGGGCCAGCGAAGGCACAAGGGACTCATTGATGACGGGCCACGCACAGGATCGTCCATGACTTTTCCTGTGGGCATCTCCTTGTGAGCATATTGACTTTGCGTCCCGATGGCCTATTTTGGTTATGGCGTTGGGCCAGCCGGAGGATCGCTGAAAATGGCCTGTTGCTGGCCGATTTTGGTGTTCCGCTGCTGCAATCGGGCCAGTAATGACGTGTAAGGATACCGTGCCAGGCTGGCACTGAACTTGCATATTTGAGAGGGGTCATGAATGGAACACGCGCTAACCACCGAAGGCTGAGACTCGACCAGTCCCTTGTGGTTCGCACTCCTGTCGTCCTGACCCTGCTTTCTGTGTCTTTGCTTTCTATCGCGGCCACCCTTGGATCCGATTTCGTCGCCCAAGCCCCGAGTGCGATGATTGCCGCCGTTCCGACGATGTCACTTTCGGGCAGCCAACCCGTCCGACACGCCCCCATGGCAGTTCCCGTGCAATACAGCGAATGTCTCACGTTGTTGCGCGACACGGATCGGGTCAGTCCCACATTTGTGGACGCAGTCGCCGCCATGCTGAACCATCCCGCAAATGCGTCGGAAGTCGTGCCGCCGCGACCGCCGTCGTTGATGCTGGTCACGTACCGCCAGCAATCCGGGCAGGTGCATGACATCGTCGTCCAGCTCTTTTTTGATCCACTGGCAGGCGAAGTCAATGTGCTGAATGCCGACGGCTATGTCCGCGCGCGGTTGGGGGATGAATTGTCAAATTCTGCCGACCAGCTTCTCGGGCTGATGTTCCATCAGGTGGTGTATTTCGGACAGAAGGATCTCGTGGACCACCAGCAGCGGGCATTCCAAGCGGCGCTGAACGGTGACATGACGCTGCTGCGCGAGGAAACGGTCGATCCGCTGCGCGTGCTCGTGGTTATGCCGCACGGCGGCACGTTCCTGCCCACCAGTCTTCGTTCGCGCGTGCGCGGGCTGGTGGTGGACGCCGATCTGGCTTTTGGGACCTGGCGGGCTCAGGTCGGGATGGTGACCGACGATGATCAGGCCGCCGAACAGGTCGGCAACATTGTCGCCGCGTGGCGCGAAATGGCCATGTCCTTTGCCGACACGTTCGCCAGCCATAGCTCCGGTAAACAACTTCGTGATTCGCTCAAGTCGAGCACCGTCCAGGTGGTGGCCAATCGCGTGCTCGCTTCCGCTTCGGTCGATTCGCGCACGGTGGTCCGCGCATCCAAGGAAATCACTGGCCACGGCGGCGGCTGTCCGGCGGGGGGTGTCTGCTCGGCGACCACGGTGGCCGTATGCCACAAGACGATTGGCCAACCCGACAAAACGTTGTGCGTTCCGCCGTCAGCAGTGGCGGCTCACTTGGCGCACGGTGACCAATGCGGGCCGTGTGCCCAGGTGCAATAACGGCTGGGTCTTTCGGCGGCGTTGGCATTT
>JBGPVO010000320.1:0-2693 GCA_041491705.1 Verrucomicrobiia bacterium | reverse complement strand
GAAGTTGACGGCGCTGGGGTCGATGCCGATGAGTGCGAGACCGGCATTGGGATACGCCTTGAGCAGGGTGGCGTCGTTGCTGCCGATGTCGAGGACCACGTCGCCGGCCTTGAGTGAGACCATCTCGGTGATGGCGTTGGCCACGTGCTGGAGGTGCTGCGTCATCGTCAGGTTCAAGCCAGACCGGTAACCGTACGAGCCGCGGTACATCTCATCGGGATTGTACGATTGCTTGAGCTGGAGCAAGCCGCAACCAGGCTTGGTCCCGTCCTCAGAGCATTTCACGAGGGTCAACGGGCCGGTGGTCACGCGCTCGCCCCGCGAGCGCGGAAATACGCCCGTCAACGCCTGCGGGCCCAGGGTGAAAACTTCCTGAAGATCCGGATTGCGACAGATGCGACACTGCTGGATTTCGTGGTACAAGGTCGAGTCCATGAGACAATTTCCGAAAGTATAGTAGCCGGCGGCCAAGGGAACAAGAAAGATTGTCACGACAGAAATGCCTGTTATACTCCACCGCCATGCCGATAGCGTTGATAGTGGGCGTGACCGGGCAGGACGGGTCTTATTTGGCCGAGTTTCTCTTATCGAAGGGCTACCGGGTGGTGGGGTTGGTGCGACGCTCCAGCACCGAGAAGTTCGACCGCATAACGCACCTGATGGACAAGATGGAACTGGCCGAGGGCGACGTGTTGGATCAGCTTTCGCTCATTGACGCCCTGGAGACCATCCAACCCGACGAGGTCTACAACCTGGCGGCGCAATCGTTCGTGCCCCGTAGTTGGGCCGAACCAACGTTGACCAGCGAGATCAACGCGCTGGGAGTCACGCGAATACTCGAAGCCATCCGGCACGTCAATCGCAAGATCAAATACTATCAGGCATCGTCCAGTGAAATGTTCGGGAAGGTCCGGGAAACACCGCAGAGCGAGACGACGCCGTTTCATCCGCGCAGCCCGTACGGCGTGGCGAAAGTGTATGGGCATTACCTGACCGTAAACTACCGGGAGAGCTATGGCCTGTTCGCCTGCTCCGGCATTCTGTTCAACCACGAGTCACCCCGGCGAGGGTTCGAGTTTGTCACTCGCAAGATTTCTCACGGCGTAGCCAAGATCGTGGCGGGTCAGGCAAAAGACTTGCGGTTGGGCAATGTGGATGCGGTGCGCGATTGGGGCTTTGCTGGCGACTACGTCGACGCGATGTGGCGGATGCTCCAACAGTCCGAAGCGGACGATTACGTCGTCGGTACCGGGGTGGCACATACGGTTCGGGAGTTTTGCAAGGAGGCGTTCGCCTGCGTGAACCTGAACTGGGAGCAATTTGTGCGAATTGATCCACAGTTGAAGAGGTTGGCAGAAGTGGAGCACTTGATCGCCAATCCGACGAAGGCGCGCACGAAACTGGGCTGGGAATCGCGCGTGAACTTCCAACAGTTGGTGCGGATGATGGTGGAGGCCGATGTTCACCTGTTGGAATCCCGCCCCAAGTCACCATCGCGATGAATGAAACATACCGGCTGCTGAGGTAATTCTGTGGCACCGATGACAACCGCACTCTTACTTGGCTTGAGCATGTTTGCAGCTTGCTGGCTGCTTCATGTCGTGATCTGGCGCATCCACCGGCCCACGGCGTATCCGATTTGGCTGCCAATTATCTTTTTGTTCGTGCCCTTGGGCGCCATCCTGGCAGTTGACTTCACCCGTGGTGGTTTGCCATTCGGCTGCAGCGCGCCAACCGCCGTGGCGGCCTTCTTCCTGCACGCGGTGATCGCGGCTTGTTACATGGAAGGTTATGCCGGAATCATTGAGTACAGTCCGTCGGCCGAGATTCTCCGGGTGGTGCAAGCGAACATGCCCCACGGCACGCCGTTGGAGTCGCTGCATGTGTCCACCCTCAGTGAAGAGGCGCTCACCGGGAAGCGCATCAGGCATCTGCTCACCAGCCGCATGATCAGGCTGGAAAATGGTGCACTGCGACTGACGCCGCGTGGGCAAGCGGTGGTGAATCTCTGCCTCGCGTACCGAGCGGTCTTCGGCTTGCTTCATGTGGAGGCGAAGGGCTAGACATGTGTTTCGTGATTGTTCTTCTGCTTTTGGCACCCGTATTTCTGTGTGGGGTAAACGCGATCCTGAACCGGCGGCCAAACACACATCCACATCGGACGCCATTTACCGCGGGGCTGTACACCAATTTGGTTTTCATCCCGGTATATGTAGTTCTGCACGTTCGCATTTTCGGAAGTCAATTCACCGATCTGATTTGCGGCATTGTCTTCATGCTGATCTATATCAACGGCGTTGTGTTCCTCAACTGGTTCATCTTCACGTTGACGGACGTCTCGATGCACATCCAACTGCTCATGCAAATTCACAGGCACGGCAGCATCACCACCGCCGATCTGGTGGAGCGGTACAACAAGAACACAATCCTTACCAATCGCATCCCGCGACTGTTGGAGCTTGGGCAGCTCCGAATGACTGACGGCTTGCTGTTCGTCGGTGGTCGGTCGGTGCTTTTCGGTGCGGCCGTTTGCGCGTTGCTACGAAGGATTCTCGGTATACCCGTCAGGCCCGAGGAGGCTGATCACCTCGCCGATCACGCGAGCCAGTAGGCGACATCATGAAGAACGGATTCTGGAGTCGGTTACGCCAATTTGCCTCACGAGAGCGCGCCGTGCTGCTCTTTGTGGCGGG
>JBGPVO010000319.1:0-2704 GCA_041491705.1 Verrucomicrobiia bacterium | reverse complement strand
TCACCACCCCCAAAGCCGGTCTTAATCTTTGACGGCGATTGCAATTTCTGCCGACGGTGGATTTCGCGCTGGCAACAAGCAACGGGTAATCGCGTCGAATATGTCCCCTTTCAAGACCCGAGTGTTGGGGAACGATTTCCGGAGTTGCCACGTGAACAATGCGAGCAGGCCGTGCAACTCATTGATACGGACGGGCACATTTACTCGGCTGGCGAAGCCGTCTTCCGCGCTCAAGCGGTCGCGCCGTGGAAACGTTGGCCGCTGTGGCTGTACCAACGAGCGCCCGGCGTCGCGCCCGTCACCGAGTGGTTCTATCGCTTCGTCGCCAGGCACCGCACAGTATTCTCGTCGCTGACTCGCCTGCTGTGGAGACAACACGTCGAACAGCCAACCCATCTCCTGACGCGTTGGGTGTTTCACCGATTCCTCGGCATTATTTATCTCTTCGCGTTCGTTTCGTTGTGGACACAGATCGACGGTCTCATCGGAAGCAAGGGCATCGCACCCGCCACGCATTTCATGGAAGCCGTCCGAAACTGGTCGGTCGAGCACAACAGTTGGGATGCACATCTCCTTGCGCCCACACTGTGCTGGTTCAGCGCCAGCGACAGTTTTCTCCGTTTTCTCTGTTGGGGTGGCGCCGTGTTGTCGGTGCTTGTGATTTTTGGCATCGCCACCGCCCCGGCGCTGGCACTGCTGTGGCTGTTCTACCTGTCGCTGTCGGTCGTGTGCGATGTCTTTCTCGGCTACCAGTGGGACTCGCTACTGTTGGAAACAGGATTCCTGGCAATCTTCTTGGCGCCGCTGCAAATCCGGCCGGGGCTCGTTCGCGAAGCGCCGCCGTCTCGCGCCATGCTCTGGCTGCTGCGGTGGTTGCTGTTTCGACTGATGTTTGCGTCGGGCGTGGTCAAGTTGGCGACTCACGATCCAACCTGGCGCGGGCTCACCGCGCTGACCTTTCATTACGAGACGCAACCGCTGCCCACGTGGATCGGCTGGTACGCGCACCAGCTTCCGTTGTGGTTCCAGAAACTCTCCTGCGGCATCATGTTCGTGATCGAGCTTGGAGTTCCGTTCCTGATCTTCACGCCCCGTCGGTTGCGATTTGTCGCCTGTGGCGCTATCACGGCGTTTATGCTGTTGATAGCGTTAACTGGCAATTACTGCTTCTTCAATCTTCTCGCCGTGGCGCTCTGCGTCCTGCTGCTCGACGACGCAATGCTGCGACGATTCTTTCCTGCTGGTTGGCGGGAGTTACCGATGAACACACGCGCATGGCGATGGCCGGGCTGGATCACCGCGCCTTTGGCCGTGGTTGTGCTCGCGGTCACCACGATGACCTTGATGGGAGCTTTTCGCGAGCGGATTGACTGGCCAACTCCCATGGTGAAGCTCTACAGCGCGTTGTCGGTCACAAGAAGCTTCAACGGGTACGGCCTGTTCGCCACGATGACCACGGCGCGCCCTGACATCGTCATCGAGGGCAGCGACGATGGCCAGACGTGGCTGGCCTATGAGTTCAAGTACAAGCCCGGCGATCCGATGCGACGCCCTGCCTTCGTCGCGCCGCACCAGCCGCGGCTCGACTGGCAGATGTGGTTCGAAGCGCTGCACGTGATGCGTCCGCGAGCCGAGCCGAGCCAATGGTTTCTCAACTTCTGCGTCCGCCTCCTTCAGGGCCAGCCCGAGGTCCTCGCGCTCCTGAAAACGAATCCCTTTCCCTACGCCCCGCCACGTTACCTTCGCGCGATGGTGTACGACTATCATTTCACCGACTTCGTCACCCGCCGCGAGACCGGCGCGTGGTGGCGGCGAAAGTTGCTGGGGCCGTACTGCCCGGTCTTGTCGTTGCGAACGTCACTCACTCAATGACCGCACTGCGGGGTTTCGGTTTCAGGCCGACCCGAATTCAGGAGATCTAGCGCCTTCTGGTAACTGCGCCGCTCCAAATAATGCCGCAACATTGGCGGCGCATCGGGCCCGAGTTGCCGCTGCAATTCCGCCACGCGCGCCAGTGCCGCAGCGACCGCGGAATTGTTCTTCTCCGTAGCGGCGCGCATGAATCTGGTCAGCACTTCGCGGAGTTCCTGCTCGACACTCATCGTCCTACCGGCGCACGCCTTCCAGATGTTTGCCGCGCTTCTTGCCGGGCCGAAAATCCCAGAGCAGCCAATCGTCGTCGGGCACGAACTTGCGCAGCCTGCGGTCCCATTTCTTCGGTAGCTCGCGGCTCAGTTTCTCGAGGAATGGCAACAGCGGTCGTTTCGGCTTGTGCCGGCGCTCGTGGTCGTCGACCGCGATTTCATCTTTCCATCCAAGCGTCTTCCGATACGCGGCGAACCCGAACCCGTCGAAGAAATTCTCGCCGCCGACCAACGGGATGTACCACAGGCTCGGAACGCCGCGTGGATTCTCTTTGATGGGAATCTCCCTCTCCAGACGCGCCAGCAATTCCGCGCCCTTGGGATCGTCTTTCAGATGGTCACGTAATTCGTGGAGCGTCGGGAAATTGATGGGCGGGCTGACGAACAGCACGGGCTTGTGCTGGAGCGTGGCCATGATGATTTCATGCGGCGTGCCGACGCTGTAAATGTTCGTCGGACAATACGAAATAGTGAAATCGCTTGTATCAACCATCCGCAGATCAATATGCAACGTCTTCCAAAACTCTCGCGAGCACCACGATCGCAGTTGGGCTCCCTTC
>JBGPVO010000318.1:0-2724 GCA_041491705.1 Verrucomicrobiia bacterium | reverse complement strand
GCACGAACGCCTCGTGCACCTTCCGCGACAACGCGAGAATCAACGCAAACGAGTGCTCGGCCACCGTGTTCTCGCCGTAAAACGGTACGTTGCAGACCGTGATCCCGCGGCGCGCGCATTCCGCCATGTCGATGTGGTCGAACCCCGTCGACCGCGTCGCGATCATCTTCAACTTCAGCAATTTCGCCAGCCGCTCCGCCGTCAGCTTCGAGTAGATGAACGGCGACACAATCTCCGCATCGGCGAATTGGGCGAGGTGTTCGTCCTCCAAGACCTCGCGAACTGCCACCAGTTCATGCGAGCTATCCACCCGCCCGCGCAGGTATTTCTCTTCCCAGGCTTGAAGTTCCAGAAACACGATTCGCATTTTGTCATCCCTTCGGATCAAGCGCGACATTCCGGCACCACTCGCGATACGCGAACGGCGAGATTTCCGACGGCTTGATTTCGCTGCGGCCGCCCCAGAAGACGTTGGTGTAGCTCACGCGGATGCCCGCGTCCTTCAGATGTTCGTCGATAGCGGCTTTGTGGGCGAGAAGCAATGGTTTGTCGGTGCCGTGGGCGACACCCATGATGTTGACGTTGTGGAATTCTGGACCTCCCTCGCGCCAGTAGGCGTGCGTCATGATATGGTGCCGTCCAACCTCGCAGCCGGCGTCGATCTCGCGGCCCGGCGGGACGGCCCAGTGGAAAAGCGCGTTGTAACGGGTCACCGGCTCACCGTTGGCCACCGGCTTCACGTGCTCCAAGAACGTTGAGAACCGCCCGATGACCTGACGGCGATTCAAATCGTCGGCAACTTCGAGGAACTGCTTCAACGGCACGTCAGCTTCCTTCGCTCGGGCGGCCCAGATGTCGGGCGTAAGTTCTTCGGGTGTGAATTCACGCTTCAGCGCGACGAGAACGCGCCATTCCAGATCATTGAGTTCGGCGACGGAGACGTCCGTGACTTCAGCAGGCACTTCGGCGCGGCTGCCGGGTTCGAGTCCGCGGCGCCGGACATGGCCAACACCGAGCGCAAACAATTTCTTCGCGGGCAATAGAATGAACTTCTCCGCGCCCGTCTGGGTTGCGAGAAACTCGCAATGGTTGGTCATCGAGAACCCTTGCGGCACCTTTACGGTCGTCCACAGCCTGTATTTTGAGCCGGCGGTGGCCGTGTCTGTCGTGCGGATGACGACGTGGCCGCTGAACGGGTCGCGTTGAAACATGTAATCGAACGCGGCGTCGAGTTTTCCTAGTGGCACCTGCCACGCCACGAGCGCGCCCTGCGCGAGATTCGTCGCCAGCAACGTTTGCCGCACGCGCCGAATCGTCCCCGCCCGCAGCATCGCCTGGATGCGTTCGATGACGACAGGCAGCTCGACTCCGCTTTGCCGCGCAATCTCACCAAGCGGATCGGGCTGAAAGCCCTGGAGTCGGTCCTCGGATACCGCGAGGATCTTCGCGTTGACCGAATCGTTGAACGAGACAGGAACGGTGATCATGCTGCGTGCTGCGCCTCCCAAGCGGCTTCAGCATCCGTGAAATACTGGACGCGGACTTTTTTGTATTCCTTCGTCGAGTACAACACGCCATGGTTGTCGACGTGCGTTTCCTTGGCGAGTTCGTTGACAACTGCGCTGCACTCGTCCCTGGAACGGGCGTGGATCATGGTGAAAATGTTATAGGGCCAATCGGGATACGTCGGCCGGCGGTAACAATGCGTAACGGCGCGGTACGCCGCCATCTTTTCGCCGATGCGCATGATGTCATCGTCGGTACCGGGCACCGCCCACACGCCCATCCCGTTGGCGCTGAACCCGACTTCGCGGTGGCGCAACACGGCGCTGAAGCGCCGCATCCGGCCTGCGTCGATCATGCTGGCAGCGATGCGCTGGAGTTCCTTGAGATCAATGCCGAGTCGCGTAGCCACGGCTACGAACGGCTCCGGCTCAATCGGCAGGTCTTTCTGCATCTCGCGAACGAAACGTATCTCCAGATCGGTAAGAGGCCGGTCGATAGCTTTACGGTGTTTATCGGTGTAACCGGCGGCGATCTTGTCGTCCGCCTTCGCAGTGCCTTCGATGTCGAGTTCGACGCCGATCTTGAACAGATGGAGCGTCGGCATGAGGCGCGTGCTGATGGCGCCGCTTTGCTCATGGAGCAACTGCACGGTCTTTTCCAGGCCGAGCTTCGATGTGGGTGCGACGGCGATGGTGTACCAGATGTTGAACGTGTGGTCGCGTTTGTAGTTGTGCGACACACCGGGGTGGGTGCTGATGACCGTGGCGACCTCGTCCTCGCGCGCGGAGTCGCACCGCACAGCAACCAGTGACGATGCGTAGCCGAGTGACTTGGTGTCGAAAATGGCGCTGATCTGGCGGATGACGCGGGCCGCCCTGAGCGCCGTGATGCGCTCGATGACTTCCGGTTCACTCAACCCGCCGACTCGTTCGCCGAGCGCGGCAAACGGCCTGGCCGCCACCGGCACTTCGGTTTGAATGAAGTGGATGAGTTTCTTGTCTGTCTCGTCCAACTGAATCATGAAGAAGCGACCCTGCGGGACATTTTAGCTTATTTGGCGGGGCCTGCCAGCGCTTTCTCAACGAGCGCGCGACATTCGGCGGTCATCGGTATCGTGAGCGCGATCTGATGCGCCTGCGGCGTCATTTTTCGCCATGTCTTTTGCAGGATGCCAATCATCTTTTCGTCGCCCGTCTTCGCTGTGGTCTCCGCGAATTG
>JBGPVO010000317.1:0-2730 GCA_041491705.1 Verrucomicrobiia bacterium | reverse complement strand
GTATCCAATTTCTCGGGCACATTGAGGTCCAGACGCTTCAGCCATTCCTTGAGTTCCGGACTGCCGGGCGCATCGGATTCATTGATCCTGGGCATGGCTTTGACTTCGCCATTCTCGTAGTTGCGGCGGTACGCCTCGTCCCAAAACGTGTGGAGATTCTTTCCCCATTGCGTATCGCCGAGGTTGCCCAAACTCACCCCGTTGCCGCCGGCGTCGTCCTTGAACTTGTCGCCAGGCTTCGGGTCGGGATTGTAGCGCGCGGTGGTGTGCAACGGCTGATGAATGTCGCCGACAAAGTGCATGACCAACGCCAGCGCCACCGATTCGCTCGGCACCAGTGCGTCCGTCTTCTTGCTCCTGATGAGATCGACGCAATGATTCAGCGCCACGACCACATCGCCGTTCGTCTGGGTCAACGTGGGAGGATTCCCCAGCACATCCGGGTCGTTGGTGGAGCAGCCCGTGTCGATGTAATGCCACGGCTTGAACAGGTTGTGGAATTGCGGGTCGGCATCGGACCCCTTGATGTCGTCGGGCCAGCAGGCGATGTTGACGGCGTTGTACGGCACGCCGTTTCTCTGGAGCTTGGCGGCCAATTCGTCCACGCGAGCGCGGGCCTTGTCCGTGAGACGGTCGTACGCGACCTGGGCGACGAGCATGTGGCCGGTGCCGTCCCACGCGCGGGCGTTGAGCGCGGCGGAGACAACCAATAGGGATACGACTGCGAAACTGTGCAAATTCTTGACTTTCATCTACCTGTCCTCCGTATGGTGATTTCGTGGTAAGATAATTCGTACCAAGGAATGGACGCAGTATTACGCCGAACATTCAAATGCGCAAGCACAGATGTGGCATCGAGCCAGCCAAGCGCGCGTCTCGTCACTGCGACCACATTTGGCTGTGCTGTAGCCGCCCCGCTCCGTCGGGGCGCATCCCGACACGGCGACAGAGCGCCGTGGCTACATCTCCCGGGCGCATCTTGATACTGCCACCAATGAGCCAGCCGCCAATTTGTAGCCGCGAAACTTTTTCGCGGCGGGAACGAACCGCGAATGCGATTCGCGGCTACAATCCGGTGGTAGTGTCGAGATGCACCCACATCTCCCCCGCTTCGCATCCAGTCTTTGCTTTTTCAAAGACCGCCGTGTAGAATGAGTGGGTTGCCTTCGGTGGCAGCAATCCAAAGGAGGAGACTATGAGAATGATGAGGTTGACCGGTCTGGTGGGGGTCGTTGTGCTCGCGGGCGCTTTGGCGACGCTGGCTGCTGAGGAGAAACCGCTGGGGGATCAAGTCAAGGATGCCATCCAGCTTTTCAAGAGCGACAGCACAAACGTCGCCAAGCTGTTCGATTCCGCGTATGGGTATGCGGTGCTTCCCAGCGTCGGCAAGGGCGCGGTCGGCATCGGCGCGGCGGCCGGCAAGGGTCAGGTCTTTGAAAAGGGCACGCTGATTGGCACCTGCAAGATGACGCAGTTCACCATCGGCCTGCAATTGGGCGGTCAGAAATACTCGGAAGTGATTTTCTTCGAGACCAAGGACACACTGGACGGCTTCAAGAAAGGCGAATGGGCCATTAGCGCGGCCGCGAACGCCGTCGCCGCGGCGGAGAGCACGTCCGCCGACGCCAAATACAAGAACGGCGTGCAAGTGTACACCATCGCCAAGGCCGGCTTGATGTTCGAGGCCAGCGTGGGCGGACAGAGATTCAGGTTCAAGGCGCTTGAGAAGAAGTAGCCGGGTGGACTGAGTAGCACATCTCGTGACATGGCCCCGCAGTGGCTCCGCCGCTGCGGGGCTGTTCGTTTCCATGGAATGAACTCCGGCATTTGCCCGGCGTGATCCGTGTGCGATAATCCGGGCCCGAAATGGCGGATATCATCCTCACCACGCTGAACGCCAAGTACGCGCATTGCGCGTTTGGGTTGCGGTACTTGATGGCCAATCTCGGCGAGTTGCAGGCGCAGGCCAGTATTCTCGAATTCGACATCAACCAGCGGCCCATCGACGTCGTCGAGTCGATCCTGCGACAGGAGCCGAAGATTGTCGGCATCGGCGTGTACATCTGGAACGCGACGCAGTCGCTGGAGTTGGTCGCGGACTTGAAGCGGTTGCGACCGGAATTGACTGTGATCATCGGCGGGCCGGAAGTCAGCTACGAGTGCGACCAGCAGGAGATCGTCCGGTTGGCCGACTACGTCATCACCGGTGAAGGCGATCTGGCGTTTGCGGACGCGTGCCGGCACATCCTGGCGCGCAACCGTCTCGCCTCGAGAATCGTTCCCACTCCCCTGCCCGACTTCGACCGGTTGGCGCTGCCGTACGAACTCTACACCGATGCCGACATCGCGCATCGGGTCATCTACGTGGAGGCGTCGCGCGGCTGCCCGTTCGAATGCGAGTTTTGCCTGTCGTCGCTGGACATTCCGGTGCGCAACGCGCCGCTCGACGCATTCCTGGCGGCGATGCAGCGCCTGCTCGACCGCGGTGTGCGCCAGTTCAAATTCGTTGACCGCACGTTCAACCTGAACCTCAAGACCAGCTCGGCGATTTTACAATTCTTTCTGGAACGTTATCGGCCCGGTTTGTTTGTCCATTTCGAGATGATTCCCGACCGACTGCCCGAGCCGCTGCGCAAACCGATCCGGGAATTCCCGCCGGGCGCGCTGCAATTCGAGGTCGGCATCCAGACGTTCAACGAAGACGTCGCCCGCCTGATCAGCCGCCGCCAG
>JBGPVO010000316.1:0-2733 GCA_041491705.1 Verrucomicrobiia bacterium | reverse complement strand
GATCGAGCCCCGCTTTCGTCGCGTGATACAGGAACACCGAGTTGATGACCTCGCGCGCGGCCGGCGGCAGACCGAAGCTGACGTTGCTCACGCCGAGGATGGTTTTGCATTTCGGCAACGCCTGTTTGATCAGGCGCACGCCTTCGATGGTCTCGACCGCGCTGCCGATGTAGCTCTCGTCACCCGTGGCGCACGGGAACACCAGCGCGTCGAAGATCAGGTCTTCCTCGGCGATGCCGTGGGCGACGCAATAATCGCGGGCGCGCTGGGCAATGGCGAGTTTGCGCTGGCGCGTGATCGCCTGCGCCTGCTGCTTGTCCTCGTCAATCGAGCCGATGACCAACGCCGCGCCGAATTTTTTCACAAACGGCAGCACCTTGAGGAATTTCTCCTCGCCGTCCTCGAAATTGATTGAGTTGATGATACTTTTGCCGAGGCAATAGGTCAGCGCCCGCTCGATTGCCCGCGCGTTCGTCGTGTCGATCATGAACGGCACTTTGACCTTGTGAATGACCTTCTCGTAAAACCGGTCGATGTCGGCCAGCTCATCGCGGTCGGTGTTTTCGAGGTTGATGTCGATGATGTGCGCGCCGCTCTTGACCTGGGCGCGGGCGATCTCGGTCGCTTCCTCGAATTTCTCTTCGGTGATGAGCCGCTTGAACGCGCGCGAGCCGACTTCGTTGGTGCGTTCGCCGACGATCAGCGGACGATTGTCGTCCGTCGCCTCGACGAGTTCGATGCCGCTGTACCACGATTTGCGCTGGCCCCGATAGGATCGGGGGGCCTTGCCCTCGACCATCTGCGCGATGGCCTTGATATGCGGCGGAGTCGTGCCGCAACACCCGCCGACAATGTTGACCCAGCCGTTCTTGACGAACCGCTCCAGTGCCGACGCGAGCGAGGTCGGCGTTTCGAGATACAAGCCGTCCTCGTTGGGCAGCCCGGCGTTCGGATAACACGAGACGCGCGTGTTGGCCATGTTGTGGATCGTGCGGATATGATCGGTCATGAACTCGGGACCGGTCGCGCAGTTCAATCCGATGCTGAGCAAATCGACATGCTGCAGCGACGCGACCAGCGCATCCGCCGCCTGTCCCGCGAGCATGGTGCCCATTGGTTCAATCGTGCCCGAGACCATGATCGGCAGCTTGTAGCCGAGTTCGTCGAACGCTTTCTGGATGCCGATGAGCGCGGCCTTGATGTTGCGCGTGTCCTGGCACGTCTCGACCAGCAGGATGTCCGCGCCGCCCTCGGCGAGTCCGCGCACTTGCTGGTAGAAATGCTCAATCAACTTCTCGAACGTCACGCCGCCCGTGACCGTGATCGCCTTCGTCGTCGGCCCAATCGACGCAGCGACGAAACGCGGTTTGTTCGCCGTTGAGAATTCTGTCGCAGCTTCACGCGCCAGCTTGGCGGCAGCCACGTTGATCTCGAAGCATTTGTCGGCAAGGCCGTACTCCGCCAACACGAGCGGTGTGCTGCCAAACGTGTCGGTTTCCACGATGTCTGCTCCGGCCTCGAAGTATTTCTTGTGAATGTCGAGGATGACGTCGGGCCGCGTGAGCACGAGGTTTTCGTTGCAGCCTTCGAGCGCCGCGCCGCCGAAGTCGTCGGCAGTAAGGTTGCGCTGCTGGATCATCGTGCCCATCGCGCCGTCGAGCACGAGGATGCGTTCGTCCAGCAATGACTTCAGCTGCTTTGTTCGTTCGTCCCGATTGCCCATGGAATCCGCCTACGTTAACAACCCTTGTGCAGTAGGGAAAACAAAAACCGCGTTTCGCATCAGCGAAGCGCGGTTACGCGGAGCTTGTTGTTCGGCCCCGAAACCATTCGGAGTCGCACATCCTCCGAGGCAGCCTGCCTCGGAGAAGCCACCGTAGGCGCTCCCGCCTCGGTTGGCATCCCCGAACTTCTTCGTGGCTTTCCTATGCTGGCGGAACTATACTGATCGCGAGGCCGTTTTTCAAGCAGAACTTGCGCAGGGCGGTGGTTCGGGAGTAAATGAAGTGGAGGATTGAACGCGATGAGGACGAAGATTTGCGTCGTCGCCATGTTGTTGAGCGCGTGCCTTTGGGCGCGCGGAGAAGGAAAGGAGGCAACGGTGGCACAATTGACTTTGAGCAGTCCGAGTTTTCGCAACAATCAACCCATGCCCGCCAAGCATTCATGCGAGGGCGAGGACGCGTCGCCCGCATTGAAATGGGAGGGCGCGACGGCGGGCACAAAGAGTTTTGCCTTGATTGTGGACGATCCGGATGCGCCGGGCGGTTCGTGGGTGCATTGGGTGATGTACGGCATTCCCGCGAGCACCGCGGAACTGCCTGAGAAAGTTGCGAAGACCGACACGGTCGCAACACCGAACGGCGCGAAACAAGGTGTGAACGATTTCGGCAAACCCGGCTATGGCGGGCCGTGTCCGCCCCGCGGTCATGGCGTGCATCATTATCATTTTCGGCTGTCCGCGTTGGACACGGAGCTGAACCTGGCAGCGGGCGTGAAACGTCACCAATTGGAAGCGGCGATGAAAGGGCACATCCTCGCGCAGACGGAATTGGTTGGGACGTATCAGCGGGACTGAGAGGCGGGAACAGCGCCTTCTTTTTGCAGGTCCTCACGAATAACCATGAGGATTTCGTAGTAACGCCACGCGGCGGCAGCGTCGGGCTCCTGGTGATGGTCGGGTTTCAACACGAGATCGCCCGTGGCCAGCAATACCTTCTGCACTTCGGGATT
>JBGPVO010000315.1:0-2749 GCA_041491705.1 Verrucomicrobiia bacterium | reverse complement strand
TTCGCACTGGTCTTCCTGCGGACAGACCCGGCCGGTGACCGCGGGCAGTATGTTGTCCTCACGAATCTTGGCGGCCGCTCCGAGATAATCGCCCGTCAGGACCAACGCAATGAAGTCCTTCACCTTTACCCCGACCGGGCAGCCGTCGATGCACTTCGGGTTGGCGCATTCGAGACAGCGCATCGCCTCTTGCGTGGCCAGGTGAAAATTGAGGCCCAGGTTGACCTCCGCAAAATTCTGCCGTCGCTCCTCCGCTTCCTGCTCGGGCATCTTCTGCCGGGGAATCTTGGTGCGTTCTTTGGGTGGGAGAGGGTTGGCCATGACAGAGTCAACGAGGCGCGACATCTTCGAGTTTGCATCGGTGGCGGATTGGTTCCGGGCCTGATCCTGGTTCACTGACAAACTGCTCCAGCGCCTGGCGTTCGGATTCGCGGTACATGGCGTTGCGTTTGGCCAGGCCGTCGAAGTCCACCTCGTGCGCATCGAATTCGGGGCCGTCCACGCAGGCAAACTGGCTGCGGCCCCCGACCTGCACGCGACAGCCGCCGCACATGCCGGTGCCGTCCACCATGATCGGATTGAGGCTGACGAGCGTCTTGATACCGTGTGGGCGCGTCGTCTCGGCGACGGCTCGCATCATCGGGATCGGGCCAATTGCCAGCACCAGGTCAATCTTCCCCTCGCCTGCAATCAACGCTTTCAGCTTGTCCGTGACCAACCCTTTCTCGCCGTAGCTACCGTCGTCCGTGGTCACAAACACCTCGTCACTGATGGCACGAGCCTCGCTCTCCAGGATGATGAGGTCTTTGTTGCGGGCGCCGAGGATGGTGATGACGTGGTTGCCGGTCCGCCGAAGCGCCTTGGCGGTCGGATATGCTATCGCGGTCCCAACACCGCCACCGATGACCACTACCGTCCCGAACAGGCGGATATCCGACGGACGACCGAGCGGCCCAACCACGTCAGGGACGATGTCACCGGCGTTCAAGGTGTTCAGCAGCTTGGTCGTCTTGCCAATGCCCTGCACGATGACCGTAATCGTGCCGTCCGCCGGGTTGGATTCGGCAACAGTCAACGGGATGCGCTCGCCGTGCTCATGAACGCGCACGATGACGAACTGCCCGGGCTGCTGTTTTCGCGCGATGCGCGGCGCAACAATGCGGAATAATTTGACGTCGGGCGCCAAGAGACGCGCTTCCGTGATGCTATAGCCGTTCGTTCCCATGATTCTTGCTCGGTAATACGTACCGCGTCAGAAGGTTCTCCGCAAGTGTGGACGGTCACTCGCCGCCGGCTAAAACTGCGCCTTCGGTGCCTGGCGCTCGGCTTCCTGCGGCGCGCCGAAGAACTCCCGCGGCCGGAACCCAAACATACCGGCGACCGTGCTGGTCGGAAACACCAGCAGGGCGTTGTTGAAGGTGAGAACGTTGTCGTTGTAGTGGGAACGGCATTGAGCGATGAAGCCCTCGGTGTTGGTCAATTCCTCTTGAAGGGATGCAAAACTCTGGTTGGCCTTGAGTTCAGGGTAGGCCTCCGCGACCGCGAAAACAGATTTGACCGCGCTGGAAAGCGCATTTTCTGCTTCTGACTTTGTTTGCGGGCCGGGGGCGTTCATGGCGGCCTGGCGCGCTTGCGTGACCTTCTCGAATGTCTCGCGCTCGTGCGTAGCGTAACCTTTCACGGTCTCGACGAGATTGGGGATCAAATCGTAGCGGCGCCGCAGTTGCACGTCGGTTTGGGCCCAGGCGTTTTCGACGAGATTGCGCAGCGAAACCAGCTGGTTGTAAACACTTACCACCCACAGCGGCACGCCGAAAAGAACCACGGCCAACAACAATAATCCCAGTATCGCAGTCATCCGGCCTCTCCCCCGTCCTCGTGCGCGCCTTGATAGCAAAGGCGCGCGGGCTTGTCACTTCTTTTCCTGCTGGCCAGCCTGCTTTTGCTCGGCGGCGGTGATCTCGTCGATCTTCGCTTGGAATGACTTCACCTTGGCCCTGTCCCCCACCACGTCCGCCAGATCGCGCGCGTGTTTGTAGAATCCAAGCACGTTGTGATTCAAGGGGTAGGCGGCGGCAAGCCCCTCGTACACGGCCAAGGCCCGTACCGGTTGAGAACCCGCTTCATAGGCCGTTGCCATCTTTGTGGCCACGCGGATGTGATGATATGAATCCGCGGGCTTTTCGTCGGCGATAGCATACGCCCTAATCGCGTCCGCATCGTGGTGTGCCGCGTGCAGCAAATCACCAAGTTTTTCGTACAGAACTGCGCTGTGCAAATTCTCCGCCTTGCCCCGACAAAGTGCTTCGGCGTTTGTGGAATCGCCCCGCGCGATCAGCAGATTGATCTTCCGCAGGTAAGCCCATTCGACATCCGGTTGGTGGTCGGCCTCCAGCCGCCGGATTTGTTCGTCCAGCGACGTGGCAAATGGCCGGTACAGCGGGTCGCCCACAAACGTTGTCTGCCAACTCAGCGCGGGCTCGCTGTAGTAGCCTGCCTCCAGAAACGGCGCGCCGTCCAACAGCCGCTTGAAGAACATATCAATGTGCGGCGTGTATGAAAGATATGGCTCGAAAACGTTGCCCATGGTCGCCGCTGCACCCTTTGCCAGGAACGGTCCAACCCAACGCGCCGTGCGCGTGCGCACGCTCTCGGCGCTCCACGAGTGGAGGTGATAGGCGACTGCGCCGGTCTTGAAATGGAAATCATGGCGGCGAAATGGTCCGGCCACATTCTCCGCGTACCAGCC
>JBGPVO010000314.1:0-2753 GCA_041491705.1 Verrucomicrobiia bacterium | reverse complement strand
TTACTTGCGGACGAAGTATGGGGAGTTGTACAAGGTTGAGTAGAACTTGTGCGGAAACTCCTACGGTTTGTCACCCTGATTGCGATTACGGCATTGCTCGCTGTGTTCGGATGCCAGTCACAGCTAGGACTCAGTCAGCCTATTGCTACATCCACCAATAGTGTCACACGCTATTGGCGGCCAGACGACCCTCGATACTCAGTCGAGGATGATCGGCAAATGATCGAGGCGGCGCGCCGGTATCTTGAGGCACGCGACGGCAAGCCAGTTGACGCACGCTATTCAGTCACACGCACGAAGGAGGGCTACAACGTTTTGGTTGAGTTTGTGGGCGGTTACGAAAACGGTCGCCCGTTGTTTTATCCCGGCGGACACTGTATCTTGGTGTTGCGTCGGGACGGAAGCGTTGTTCGATACATGCCGGGAGAGTGATGGGCCTATCAATTCGGTTCAGCCAACCGCTGCGCGGTCAGCGATGGCTGACCTCAGACGTTAGCCAATCTGCAGCACATACGCCTTTAGCGCCCGCGTGTTTTCTGCCAACGGCGCGAGCGTGTAGAAGCCAAGGGCGGCGGGGAGGAGGACGAATTCGCCGACGTTGATGCGTTCTTCCTTGCCGTCGGGAGTGAGCAGGCCGAGCGCGCCGGAGATGCAGGTGATGATGTGGAATGTCGAGCCGTCGCAGCGGTCGGGCCAGGCGTTGAGCACATCGAGGCGATGGACGTGAAAGTGTTCGCACTCGACCAATCGCCAGAGACCGTTGACGCCTTTCTGTTCCACCTGCGGCTTCTGCTTCTTCGGCTCGAAATCCTGAAAGTTGATGCACACCAGCGATTCCTGGAGGTGAAGCTGGCGCGGTTTGCCGTCGAGTCCAACACGTCCCCAATCATAAACGCGATACGTGGTGTCCGAATTCTGCTGGATTTCGACGAGCACGACGCCGGCGTCAATCGCGTGCATCCGTCCGGACGGCACAAAGAACGTGTCGCCTGCGAGGACAGGAAAACGGTAGATGCAATCTTCGATGGATCTTATCGCTTTACCCTGCTGCCCGGTCGCGACAGGAATGTCGCTCCCACGAGTTCCTTCCAGTGCGCGCATGAGGTCGGCGGCGCTGATGCCGCGACGAAGACCAGCGATCAGATGCGCGTCCTGATCTGCTTCCAGCGCGTACCACATTTCGGTTTTCGGTTCACCCTTGAGTTTGGCAGCGACGCTGGCCGGCGGGTGGACCTGCAGCGACAGCCGCTCGCGGGCGTCGAGAAGCTTGACGAGAAGGGGGAAGCGTGTGGCCTTGGCGCAGTTCGTACCCAAGAGCTGCGCGCCGTGGGCCTCGATTTGCTGTCGGAGCGTCTTTCCCTTGTCCGGGCCGTTGGCGATGACGGACTGGACATCATCGCGGTCGCTGATTTCCCACGATTCGCCGATGCGCTTGCCCGGCGGAACCGCCTTGCCGTAACGAACCAGCGCATTTCCACCCCAGACGCGCTCGACGAGCGCCGGCGCAAATTTGTACGGGTATAGCATCTTTGGGCCTTGAACTTGGTTGCCGTTTCGCATAGACTGCGCAACCGCAAGGAGGTTTTGCAACTTTTTTCTATGGGGAAAGACTCGAAGCACTCGGGTGGCCGCGAGATTTGGGCCGTCATACTGGTCGTGTTGTCTTTGTTGCTGTTGTTGAGCCTGATTTCGTACGATCCGTACGATGTCGGCCACGTGTCAGCCAGCAACCACAAACCCGCCGCCAACTTCATCGGTCCCGTCGGTGCCTGGATCGCCTTCGGCACGTTCCAGACGTTCGGCCTCGCCGCCTACGGCTTGATGGCGGTGCTGGCGGTGATCGGGGTCACACTTCTGCTCGGCAAGGAACTGCCGTGGCGCGGCAAGATCGGCGCGGGGATCCTTCTGCTCATCTCGTTGAGCTGCCTGCTGCACGTCATGGGATTGGAGCGCGCGCGACATGCGCTGAATCTGCCCGACAGCGCGGGTGGTTTCCTCGGTTTGTTTGTCGGCGGCTTTTCGCAACGGCTTGTCGGCAGGCCGGGCACGATACTCATCTTCGGCGGCTGTTACGTCATCGGCCTCATTCTGCTCATCAACTTCCGCCCGAGCTACTGGGTCGCGTTGACCGTCGGGAGCGCGATGGATTTCTGGCAGCGAAAGCGCGGGGGCAAATCGAAATCGACCGTCGAGGACCAACTGCGCGACCAGGAGCGCGAGTTGACGGTCAAGGAGTTCCAGACCGACCGTGAAGTGGCGCGCAAGGAGAAGGAAGCGCGCAAGCTGGCCACCGAACGGTCGAACGGCGATGAGGAACCGTCTCGCGAGCGTCGACCCGAGCCGAAGTTCGAGGATTACACCGTCGCGCGTCCCCAGGGCGCCACCGAAAAGATCACCGGAAAACTCAAGCGCGGCAAGGAAACTGCGGAAACAGTTCCCGCAGGCGCGTCGGTCACGTCGGAGGCGGAAGCTGGCGCCGTCACGCCCGCACCTCCCAAGCCGAAACGCGACAAGCCCGCCGCGCCGGGCGCGACCATACTGGGAAGCATTGGCGCCGCATCAGGCGAGGAGTACCTGCTGCCGTCCCTTGATCTTCTGGAGCAGCCGCCGTTGCCCGGAAAGCGCGACGTGATGGAAGATTTGAAGGCCAGCGCGAAGGTGCTGCGCGAGACGCTGCAGGAATTCGGCATCGACGTCGAATCCGGCGACGTGACGAAGGGGCCAACGGTCACGCTGTTCGAGTTGTATCCCGC
>JBGPVO010000313.1:0-2754 GCA_041491705.1 Verrucomicrobiia bacterium | reverse complement strand
GCGTCCGCGGCGCGGTCCCAGAGATAGCCGCCTGCGGGCCGGGCGATGGAAAAAATGCCCTCGGCGGGATAGATATACTTGCCGCCGCGCTTGTTGTGGTTGTACTGGAGGGGCCAGGTTTTTTCGACGAAATCGGTCGCATATGCGCCCATGGTCCATTCGTGGCCGTCGGCACTGATTTCCGCGTCAGCGTAAAAGTTGTCGAAGAGCACGAACTCGCGGGCCAACTGGTGGTGGTTGGGCGTGACCTGTTCTGGAAACAGGCACAGGTTCGTATCGCCGTTGCCCTGCGGCATGTCGCCGAGGACCTGATCGTAGGTGCGGTTCTCTTTGACGATGTAGAAGCAGTATTTGATCGGGCTCGGATCGCCGGGTGTGAGAGGAACGGGGTTGTCCTTCGGACGCGCGGCGGACACCGAGGCGTCGGGTTTGAGCGGGCTGCAACGATAGGCCTGGGCGGTGTCGGCCACGAGCTGGCTCTCGAATTCGTTCCGCGAGCCTGGCAAATCGATCACGCTCAGGGTGCCGTGAAGGAGCTGGGCGATGTATTGCGGGAGCGTTTCGGCGCGAGGTTTTCGGCCCGGTTGCGGGCCGTTGGGGTTGGCTCTGGAAATGACGCCCTTGCCGTTGCTGACAAGCAGGTGTTTGCCATCCGGCGTCACGCGAACAGAGGTCGGGTACCAGCCGACGGGTATAAAGCCCAGCGAGTGGCTGTGGCCGGGCGCGCTCACGTCGAACGCGGCGATATTGTTGTTGTCGGCGTTGGCGACGAACAGGGTTTTCTCGTCCGGCCTCAAGGCCAGGCCGTTGGGAGTCGAGCCCGAGGGCAAATTGGGGTAGAGCGCCGCCGACAGCGTTTCCAGGGCCTTGCCGCTTTTCGTGTCGAGTACCGTGACGGTGTTGCGGTTGGCGTTGGCGACGAAGAGCGTCTTGCCGGAAGCGGTCAGCACCATTTCATTCGGATGTTCCTGGGTGGGCCAGCGAGCAATCACTTTGCCCGCTACCAGATCCACGACGGCAACCTCGGCGTTGCCCCACAGGCTGACGTACAACCGCTGCTGCTTGGTGTCGATGCGGCAGGCGTACGGGAACACCCCTGAGTGCTTCAATTCGGTCTCGGTCGAGCCGTGGCGTTTGGTGACGGTCTCGAAGGAATTTGTCAGCGAGTCGGGCGTCAGGGGGATGTCCACGACTTTGTTGGTCCGCAAATCAACCACCGAAACGCTGTGCCCGTAGAGGTTCGCCGCGCACAGTGTCTTGGCGTCGGAATCGATCGCCAATCCTGAGGCGACACCGACGTCACTGGTGGCTCGCAGTTGAATGTCGTGTGGGTCAGAGAGCCGACCGTCCTTGAATTGAAAGCTGTGGATCAATTCTTCACTGGCACCGCTGCAAAACAGGCGTGAGCCGTCCCCCGAGAACTCGATTCCGTAGAAGGCTTCTTCGATCGGCGCGTTGCTGACCACCTTCTCCGCTGTCAGGTCCACAACCGTGATGCCGTGGCGGCTGTAGCCGGTGTGCAGTATGGCGGCAAAGCGGCCCTGGGGATGGACGGCAACGTTGATGGGGAAATCGCCCAGTTCGATTTGGCGGCCTATGGGGCGGAGCGACCACTGGTTGGGCAATAGAACGGAGCCGTCGGTTCGCTGACCGGGCAACTGGACGGGCGCGTTACTGTCCGCCGCTGCAGAGCCGGCTGTGCGGACCAAGAGAACAGCAAGGATCAACGTAAGTGTACGCATGGGCGGGATTATGCCAGATGTTCAAGCAGTGTAAAGAATACTTGAGAATCCGATGCGGGTGCAACAGAGCGTTTTACGTCAACCAAGAGCACGCCGAAAAGTGGTGTTGCCGCCCGCCGTATCGGTGTCCTGAAACGGGGTCTTGGGTGAGCCATTAGTCTTGACATGGAACGTGCTACCGCGCTAAAATCGCTGAGGGTCAGAAAACCAACCGATAGGTATGGTGAGTGCCGGTTATGTCAGCACGCACGAGCGTTCGTGGTGAGGCAGAAGGCTTGTCCCATTGGGCTCTGAGGTCATCTGCAAGGGTCATTACAGGGACAACGCGTCTTCGTTGTCGTCTCGCCTCTCTGCCGGCACTGGGGAGATCTGGTAGCACAGCCAGGGCAGTTACACGCTCCTTCCAAAGCGGGGCTACGGCCCGCGAGACGGTGGAGATCACCCAACATCAACATGAATGGCCAGCACATTTCGTCAGTATGCTGACCGCATGAGAGCAAAGCGGAGGATATCGAGTGAAGAATTCAAGAAGCCCGTTTAGCGGCAGATTCCGGTTTGGTGCGTTCACGTTGATCGAGCTACTGGTCGTTATCGCCATCATCGGGATTCTGGCGGCAATGCTGCTGCCGGCGTTGAACAAGGCCCAGCAAAAAGCGCGCGCGGCGCAATGCACCAACAACCTGAGGCAATGGGGCATCGGGTTCACGATGTACGCGGACGAGTGGAATGACTACCTCCCGTCCGAGGGAAATGCCACGCAACCCGCGGAGCATGACCCGGAGATTTGGCCCAATGCGGTGCCACCCTATGTCAAGCAGCCCACCTACGAATATGTGAAGTTTACCCTGATGGAGCAGCCTCCATCAGGCGTGCCGAATTTTTCGAAAGGCCACTACCCGAACGGGTATATTTGGGTTTGCCCCGAGAAACAGAGGACGCACCCGACGAGCGTTTCGCAAGCGAACGCCTTTTTTTACGCGATGAATGACATGCTTGACGGGGGTTTCTCAGG
>JBGPVO010000312.1:0-2762 GCA_041491705.1 Verrucomicrobiia bacterium | reverse complement strand
GTCGGCACACAGCCGAATCATGGCGGGGCCGGCGTTGTCGGCGCCGACGACCGAGCGCAAGGCGCGTTCGACGGCATCGGCAATGATGTCAGGCGCAGAGGGCATGAGACGGAAGCTTAGGACGCGGAACGAAAGATGGCGAGAATTTCCTCGGCGGACTGGGCGGCTTCGAGCTTTTGGCGGTTGTCCTTGTTGCTCAAGAACCGCGCGACGGTGGAAAGCAACAACAGATGTTTCTGAAACTGTCCCTGCGGTGTGAGGAAGAGCAGGCACAGCGTAACGGGCTGGTTGTCGAGCGCCTGGAAATCAACGCCCTGGGTGGGCCGACCGAAAGCGGCCACGACGTCCTGGATACATCCAACGCTGGCGTGGGGCAGGCCAATCCCATATCCGATGCCCGTGCTCTTGCTCGTCTCACGGTCCTTGACGGCTTTGCGCACCGTCTCACGGTCTTCCGGGCGAATCTTTTGTGTGCGCACCAGCACATCGATGAGTTGGTCGATCACGGCCCAGCGGTCCGTGGCGGCAAGTCGCGGCATGATCTGCTCGACGTTCAGGATTTCGGTGAGATTCATGTCTCGTCTGGTGATCGGCTCAGCGCTGCTGTGCGTGGTTCACAAAAGTTGCAGCATGATGCCACAAGGCCGCCAGTTTGTCGAGAGTCCAACCATAAGCAGTCCCGAGATCGCCACCCAGCCAGCGCGCCAGCATCGCAAACGTCGCCGTGCGGGACAATGCGACCGTCGTCAGCGCCATGATCAGCAGGTTCATGCCGTAAATGACGACCACGGAGAACACGACACCCTGCGATTGGACATCCGGCTGCTTCACGGTGAGTAACATCATCAGTGTGAAGGTCACGTGAAAGCTCCAGCCGAGCCCGACCAAAAGGAACAACACCCACCAGTACGCCGCCAGATTCCAGATGGCATGGGCGACAAGGAAGAGGGCGATAAACAGCATCGCGTAGAACGGGAAGAAATACGGTGCGAGCGCAATAAACCAGTTCGTCTTGCTCGTGCGCACCTGACCGCCCGTCTTCTTTACCTTCAGCCCGCCGACGCGCGCACCCATCATCAACGCCCAAACCGCATGGGTCAGCTCGTGGCCGAGCACATACGTGCGCATTGGCTTGGGCAGGAACGCGAACACCGCCAGCCACAGCGCGTAGCCGGCCCCAAACGCCCATAGCGCCGAGTTATCCAGCGCATGCGGCGCGAGAGTGAGCTGCAACGCCAGGCGCCACGCGGTCATGGTAAGCGCGCCGCAGGCAGGCAATAGCAAAATACCGACGAGAAGCTTCAGGAACCGCATGATTTTCCCCGTTGACTTTTGCGGGTCGGGACGTAAGATGGCGCGCCGTTCAAGCAACCAGAAAGCCGCAGATTCATCGGACTATTTATCATGGCCAATACACGTTCCGCAGCGAAACAGGCGCGCGCCAGCATCCGTCGGGAGGCGCACAACAAGTCGATTAAATCCAGATTGCACACGCTGGAAAAGAAATTTCTCGCGGCGGTCGCAGACAAGAAAGCGCCGGACGCCAACGAGCTGTATCGTCTGCTGAGTTCCGCCCTCGACAAGGCGGCCAAGACGCAGGTGATCCATCGCAACAATGCCTCGCGCAAGAAATCCCGGCTCTCGGCGCGGTTGAAGGCCGCGGCGGCGTAAACCGGCTAAACGCTGAACGTCCAATGCCCAACCTTCAACGTTGAAGGTTTGAAGTTGAGTGTTGGAAGCTCAAGTCGTTCCTCACCAGCTTTCCACCAGCAGCCCGGCGACTCTCTTGGCGATGTCGTCAGCTACCAGCGGCAACACCTGCATCTCCGCGCTTTGCTGGTCTTCGCCGATGAAGACATCGGACTTGCCCTCGACCTCGGTTGACTTCAATACAACCTCTCCCGTGCGGCGATCCCGGGCTTCGACGCGGACGGTAATGGCGATCTCATATTCACGGGGCACGCCGGTGTCCGAGCGCAGCGAGCGCAACGCGGAGCGTTGGTAGCGGAAGACGGTGCCGCTGAGAATCACGTCCGCGCGCGGCTCGATTTCGATGCGGAGCGAGCCATCCTGTTGCAGCCGCTTGATCACGGCGTTGCTGATTTGCGCTTCGAGTTGCGGACGCAGCGTTTCGTTGCGGAACATCGGCACGGCGATGGTGTTGAAATTCCTCTTTGTCACCGGGCCGATGTGATAGCCCGCGCAGCCGAAGGCGAGGAGGGAAGCCAGCAGGACGGCAGCGGCAAGCGCGCGGCGGCTCATGGCGTGGCGGTCTTCTCGGCGATCAGCGGTGTGAGCTTCGCGAGTTTTTCCTTCGCCTGGGTCGCCCAATTGGATTCCGGATTCTTTTCGATGACGTCGTTGTAGTAAATGATCGCCGACTTGTAGAAGTGGTTCTTCTCGTAGAACTGGCCGATATGGAACAATCCCCGCGCCTGTTCCGACTTCATCGTGGTCAGGTATTGCTCGGCGACAGGGATCTTGTCGCTCTGCGGGTAACGAAGCAGAAAATCGGTAAACGCGGCAATCGCCTGGTTCGCGGCGTTCTGGTCGTATTCGGCGCGCTGCGATTCCTTTTTGTACTCCCAGCCAATCTGGAATTGCGCCGCTTCGGCCAGCGGTAGTTTCGGGTAGCGCTCCAGGAGTTTCTCGTAGGCATGGACCGCGGCGAGGTAATCGCGTTCCTTCTCATACGCCAGCCCGATGCGGAACTGCGCCTCGGGCGCGACCTTGCTGTACGGGCCGTTCTTCACCACCTGCTC
>JBGPVO010000311.1:0-2764 GCA_041491705.1 Verrucomicrobiia bacterium | reverse complement strand
GGAAAGCCACGGACGCCGATGGCCGCGATCTGTATCAGGGGAATCGCCAGGGAGTGACATTCCCGCTCGCGGACGCGCTTTGCTGGCTGTTGGCGGCCCGGTACATGATTCTCGACGTGCTCGAACTCGAAGCGAAAGGCGCCGAGAATCCGGTGGTGGCGGAGGGTCTGACGGGTCGATTGAATTTCATGACCGATCTCTGCCACGTCCAATCGACGCGGGCCGCCGGCGAAGTCGGCCGTATTTGCGCCGAGCTCGTGTTCGGCTACAACCGTCACCCTGCCTGGGATGACGCCGCCTGCGCCGCGTGTTACGCAGCCGATGACCTGGACGCGCTGGAAGGCTTCATTCCCGGCATCGCCAGCGGCGCTCGCGGCTCCAGTGACGTGACGGAAGCCGGCCAGGAGCACCCGACGAAGGCCGGTCCGTGTGTGCATTTTGACGGTTACGAGACATTCGCGCGCTTGCGCGTGAAACTGGATGGTTGTCTCACGGGCTCCCGCCTCGCGAAAGACCGCGCGGCTGAAGCCCTCACAAAAGTGATGATCCCGGAGGCATTGGATTATCCCGCGTAACGAGCGTGCAGGGTCCATGGATGGCAATTCACGGAGGCGTTCACCCAGAACCAATCCGCGCACATGTCCCGTCGGCTGCAAAGATGCAGAAACCCATTCTGTCGTTACCACGTCTCCGAGAACTTCAATCACTAATCAAACAACAGGGAGCCCCTCAATGAAACGATCGTGCCTACTTGTCGTTCTATGCAGTATCATGACCGTCACGTCGGCGCCCGTATGGGCGTATGACCTGCCGGCCCTCAACCTGGGATTCACCAGTTTCCTCGACGGCGGCCCTCCCGCCGGCCCGGGCTTTTACTTCACTGAGTACGGCCAATGGTACACCTCGGACAAGTTTACCGATCAACACGGCAACAAGATTGGCCCATTCAAACTCGATGCGTGGATCAGCCTTTCCCAGTTCATCTACCAATCGAATCAAAAAGTACTGCTGGGCGGCAAATGGGGGATGGATGTGATCGTGCCGTTCGTCGCGTTTGATCTGGATCCAGGAGGCACCCCACTCACGGACAACGGCGGGGGCCTGGGTGATTTGCTCGTGGGCCCCTATCTGCAATGGGATCCAATCATGGGACAGAACGGCCCGATATTCATGCACCGGGTTGAGTTCCAAATGCTCTTGCCCACCGGCCGCTACAGTCGCAATGAGTCACTCAATCCCGGCAGCAATTTCTTCTCGATTGATCCGTACTGGGCAGCAACGTGGTTCATCCAGCCACGGTGGACCGCCTCGTGGCGCATTCATTATCTATGGAACGATGAAAACGACAATCCAGGCGGCGGATTCAGCACGCTGCAGGCCGGTCAGGCTGTGCATCTGAACTACGCCACCGATTACGAGGTACTGCCGAAGCATCTGCGTCTTGGCATCAACGGCTATTACCTCAAACAGGTGACCGACACGAAGATTGATGGCAGCGACGTCTCCGGTCGCAGGGAACAAGTCGTTGGCTTGGGTCCCGGTGTCGTGTGGCATATCTCGCAAAACGATCACATCTTCTTCAACGCATATTTCGAGTTTGCCGCCGAGAACCGTCCCGAAGGCGAACGCTATAATCTTCGCTGGGTGCACCATTTCTAGGCCGGTCAACCGATGAGCGACCAAACCGTGGAACAAACAGCAGCACCCGTCGCCCGCCAGACGATGGACGTGGACATCGTGTGCGTCGGGTTCGGGCCGGCGACGGGCGGGTTCCTGACGACGCTGAGTCGCGAATTGGTGAACGGCGACGGCACGCCAAAACTGGAAAGCTCGGTGATGCCCGGCGCGCCGCCGCAAATCATCTGTTACGAACGCGCGGACGATATTGGATTTAGCGTATCGGGTGTCGTGACCAAGGCGCGCGGTATTCGGCAGACGTTTCCGAAACTTGACCCGTCCCAAATTCCCATGTGCGCGCCGGTAAAACACGAGAAGGTGCTTTATCTTCTCGACCCCATCGGTGCGAGCCGACGGTCAGCCACACTGCGAACAGTGGACTCGGTGATTCGCGGGTTTAAGAGGTTCTTACCGGTCGAGAGTGGCGCCTTTGAGCTACCGTACATTCCGCCCTATCTGCAGAAACACGGCGGATTGGTCATGTCCCTCGGACAGTTCAATCAATGGGTCGGCGCCGAATTGATGAAGACCGGCACGGTGCAGATCTGGCCCGGCACACCCGTTGCCAAACCGCTGATTGAGAACAACTCGGTCACCGGTGTCCAACTTGTCGATCAGGGAACGGACAAATCGGGGTCTCCCGAAGCGGGCTTCATGCCGGGCATGGATGTCCGAGCCGCGCTTACGGTGGTTGGCGACGGACCGGTCGGTCCCATTGGACGGCAGATCGATCAGCATTTCGGCATGCCCCGTGGCCATCACCAGCGCGATTGGGCGGTCGGCATGAAATTCGTGGTCAATCTGCCGGAGAATTGCCCACTCGAAGCGGGCACGGTATTGCACACGCTTGGCTATCCGGAACCGGAGATCTTCGGGTTCCTGTACGTCTATCCTGACCGCATAGCGTCTCTCGGCATCTTCGTGCCATCCTGGTTCGAAAGCCCGGTGCGCACGGCTTATCGTTATCTACAACATTGGATGCTGCATCCCTATCTGTGGCGCTATCTCAACGGAGGGGCGCTACGTTCCTGGGGCGCGAAGACGTTGGGCGAATCCGGCCGTCGCGGCGAACCGCATCTTGTCGGTG
>JBGPVO010000310.1:0-2768 GCA_041491705.1 Verrucomicrobiia bacterium | reverse complement strand
CCGAAGAATGGATTTGGCTGCCAACCTGAGATTCGCAGACCCGTGCTGGGCAACGTCGCCAACTCACTTTCCACGGAGGCTTCGTTGCGGTGGGCTTCTTTCTGGGTGTTGTCCGGCAACTTCTCCACCACGTTCGGGTCGGGGTCAATCCGCAGCGGCACACCATACATCAACACGATGTACGATATTTTCGCGCCGACCGTACCGAGGCCCGGGATCTTGCCGAGCACCGAATCAAAAATCGTCTGTGGTTCCTGATATAACAGGCCCTGCTTCGTCAGGAAGCGCCAAAGGGGATCGCGAATCTGGTCGTTGTATTCCTGGCGTGTGATCTTCTCCGCGGCGCGCATGTGGATCGCGCAGATTTGATTCGTTGGTACGCCGCGCCTCTGGGCGTAGTAGTCAGCCAGTGGCCGGCTATCGGGGTCTCCCAGATTATAGACGATAACCACGCGGCTGGCTGGATCGTCCGCGCGCGCGGCGCACGGCAGCCAGAGGAGCGCCGCCGATGCGATGAGCCGGAGCCACGGGTCAGGCAATCTGGTGAACGTCGCCATTGACCACCTCGATTTGCATTCCATCGTAGGCGACCCGCACGTGCGGTGGCAGTCCATTCTCCACAGCGTCATGTTCCACCTCGTGACAAAGATGGGTGAATAGCGTCAGCTTCGCTCCCACCTGCTCGGCCACGTGGCTCGCCTCCCCGATGGTCAAGTGCGCCGGGTGCTCCCGATAGCGCAAGGCGTCGAGAACGAGTACCGCCACGCCGCGAACCGCCTCGACCACGTCTGCTGAAACGTCACTACAGTCCGTAACGTATGCCACGTCGCGCCCGAAGAGGAACCCGAACACGGTCATTTGCCCGTGTTGGACAGGCAACGCGCGAATCGGCGTCCGCGACACCTCAAATGCCTGATGCGCGTGCACCGTGTGGAGTTCAAAACTTGGTAATCCCGGCCACGCAGGTTTTTCGACACAAGCATACGGAAACATCCGCTGGATCATCTCGACCGAATGTGACGAGCCGTAAATCGGCATCTTCTGGGCCCCGCCCTGGCAAAACACGCGCAAGTCGTCGAGCCCAAGGACGTGGTCGGCATGCGTGTGTGTCATCAGCACGGCATCGACGCGACGGATGCTCGCCCGCAGCGCCTGCGTGCGGAAGTCAGGTGTGGCATCGATGAGGAGGCAATCGCTACCGTTCTCAATGTAGGCGGAAGGTCGCAGGCGCTTGTTACGGGGGTTGTCCGAACGGCAGACGGCACAGTCGCACCCGATCACCGGGATGCCGTGGCTCGTACCTGTACCCAAAAACGTGACGCGCATGCGTTCATCATCGGCGAGCCTCACGGCACGGTCAAGTCCGCGCGCTCAATGAATGACGAAATTGCGCACGTGCCAGCGATCCGTCGGCTGCCAGCCATCGAGCCATATATGGAATCGCTTGTAAGGAATCTTCACGCCCTTGAGGTCATACACGCGACCGTCAATGACAGCTCGAATTCCATCCTCTGTGACCTCCAATCGGACGGTGCAAGGCTTTCCAGCCGTCACCGCGAATGGCTGCTCACCCCAAACGATCCGATCTCGCACGCCGCCGTCCCGAGCCAGAAAGACCACGGCATCCCGACCGCTCGCAGCGCTTGGGCCGCGGCAGGCAATCTGCAACCAACGAAGATTGAATGGCCCGACGTCCGGAGGGGCGCCGGCGGGCACAAATCCCATTCCGAAAAAGCCATCGGTAGCGACGCGTGCTTCCAGCTCCACTTCGCACTCGATGGTCAGCGGAACCGAATATGTCTCGTGTGTCCGCACTGGGTGCCCCTGCAAGACCAGCGTCTCCCCCTCCAGTCTACCGGGCACCCCGCTCCAAGCAGGCCAGTCAGAATCCCGCGGATACGGGAGAACATCCCACGCGAGTGGCCCCGGGCCAGTGGTCGCGCAACCCACAGCCAGCAGGGTGACCGCCGCCAACGTCAGAAAACTCGCATAGAGGCGCCGCATGAGCAAAGATTACTTCAGCCGGCGTTGCAGCGCAAACTTCATAAAACAACCGGGGCGCGGATTACCCGCGCCCCGGTGCTGACGACTCGAAGAGTCTACGCTTTCTCGAATTCTTTCTCCATTTGCGCCATTTCGGGCGAATCTTTCTTTGACTTGTGGACGGCCCACAAGATGGCCACGAGGCCAATGACCGCGATCGCGTAGCCGGCTCCGCTGGACATCGTCTGCTCTTGCTTCGCGAGGCCTTCAACGTTGATCGGATGCACCATTAGCACCAGCGGCAGCACCAGCAAGCTCACCATGTTCATGACTTTGATGAGCGGGTTGATGGCGGGACCGGCCGTGTCCTTCAGCGGATCGCCAACCGTGTCACCCGTAACCCCCGCCTTGTGTCTCTCGGAACCCTTACCAGTATTTTTATTGGGATCGCGCGGTTCGTCCTCGATCATTTTCTTCGCGTTGTCCCATGCGCCACCAGAATTGCACATGAACACCGCCAGCAACTGTCCGACGAGGATCATGCCCGCCAGGAAACCCGCCAGCGCGAGCGGCCCCAACAAGAAACCGACGCATACGGGAGCGAGAATGGCCAACACCCCGGGACCGATGAGTTCCTTCTGGGCGGTGGACGTGCAGATACCAACCACGCGGCCGTAATCCGGCGTCTTGCGGCCTTCCCAGATTTCCTTGTCGCGGAATTGAATGCGGCATTCCTTCACAATCAGGAACGCCGCGCGACCGACGGCGCGAATCGTCATCGAACT
>JBGPVO010000309.1:0-2783 GCA_041491705.1 Verrucomicrobiia bacterium | reverse complement strand
GCGGTCTCGATGATGTCGTTGATGTCGGCGACGTTGATGCCATAACGGGCGATGCGATCACGGTCAATCTCCACTTCCAGATAGGCGAGGCCGCTGACTTTCTCAACGTTGATGTCCGTCGCGCCGCGCACTTTGCCGAGCACACGCGCCACTTGTTCGGCTTTGTCTTTCAGCACAGCGAGGTCTTCGCCAAAAATCTTGATGCCGACGGCGGACTTGACGCCGCTGACGAGTTCGTCCACGCGCATCGCGATGGGCTGGGTGAAGCTGGCGACGCCACCAGGCAACGGTTCGAGTGCTTCGCGCATTTTCTGCACGAGTTCTTCCTTCGTGTGGGCCGTGGTCCATTCTCGGATCGGTTTAAGGGTGACAATCGGCTCGCCTTGATCGAGACCCATCGGATCGTTCGCGATGTCGGCACGACCGACGCGAGAGACGACATCAATCACCTCGGGGAACTGTTTCAGGATTCTTTCCAGTTGCTGTTGCAATTCCATCGCTTGCGCCAGCGAAATATCGGGCGGGCGGAAGATCTGGATCACCACCGCGCCTTCGTCGAGGGCGGGGAGAAATTCTGTTCCGATGAAGGGAAATAGCGCCAGGCTTCCGACCAACAACAGCAGTGCCGCTGCGAAAACCGACTTCGGGTGTCGCAGGGCCCAATTGAGCACTGGCAGATACAGGCTCTTGAGGGCGTGCAACAGTTTCGGATCGTGATCCATCTCCTTCTGCGGCAGAAACCAAGTGCACAGCGCGGGCACGAGCGTCAGCGACAGCACCAGCGACCCGAACAGCGCGAACGAGATCGTGAACGCCAGCGGCGTGAACATCTTCCCCTCGAACCCTTGCAAGGTAAAGAGCGGCAGGAACACCACGATGATGATCACGATGCCGAACACGATGGGACGACCGACTTCTTTCGCAGCGTCGAGCACGATATGCGTTTTGTCGACGGGATGCTGCGTGTGGTGGGAGTGTTTCTCGGTGAGATGACGGAAGATATTCTCAACCATCACCACCGCACCGTCCACCATCATGCCGATGCCAATGGCGAGTCCGCCGAGCGACATGAGGTTGGCTGACAATCCGTACCAGCGCATCATGATGAACGCCGCGAGAGCCGCGAGCGGCAGCACCAGAGTGACAATGATCGCAGAACGGATGTTGCCCAGCAGTACCAGCAGCACGATCAACACGAAGATCGCGCCTTCCTCAAGCGCCCGCGTGACGGTGTTGATACATTTTCTGACCAGGTCGGTGCGGTCGTAATACGGCACAAGCTCGACCCCTGCGGGCAATGCTTTTTGCACCATGGGCAACCGGGCTTTGACGGCGTTGACGACCTCGCGACCGCTTGCCCCTTTGAGCATCAAGACGATGCCGCTGACGACTTCGCCTCGCGTGTTCATCGAGACCGCACCCTGCCGCGGTTCAGCGCCGATCTGAACCTCGGCCACGTCGCGGACGTAAATGGGCGTGCCATGCTCGGAAGCGACCACGATGTTGGCGATGTCCTCCTTGGACTTGATCAAGCCGAGTCCGCGCACCATCCACTGGCTGCTTTTGTGGTCGACGTAACCGCCGCTGACGTTGGCGTTGTTTTTTTCCACCGCCTCGAAAACCTGTTTCAACGTCAGATCGTGCGAGGTCAAGTGATCGGGGTTTACGATGACTTGATACTGTTTGACCAAGCCGCCGAACGTGTTGACATCGGTGACGCCGGGCACGGTCCGCAGGATCGGGCGCACGATGTAATCGTGCATCGTGCGCAGATCCATCGCCGAGTATTTGCCGTTCTTGCTCTGGAGTGTGTACTGGAAAATCTCGCCCAGGCCCGTCGTGATCGGCCCAAGGCTCACCTCGACGCTTGCAGGCAATTTCTCTCTCGCTTGTTGCAGCCGCTCGAAGACCAACTGCCGCGCGAAGTAGTCGTCCACTCCATCCTCGAAGACGACCGTCACCACCGATAGACCGATCTTCGACACTGAGCGAACTCCTTCGACGCGTGGCAGCCCGCCCATTTCCACCTCGATGGGGAACGTGACCAGCTTTTCCACTTCCGGCGGCGACATGCCCGGCGCGTTCGCCAAGATTTGCACCTGCACGGTCGTCACGTCGGGAAAGGCGTCAATCGGAATGCGCAATGCCGCCAGCACGCCGAACGCGATCAGCACCAGCGTCGCCAGAATCACCAGCAACCGCTGTTTGACGGAGAATTCGAGAATCTTGTCAATCATGGCCGGTCATTCCTCTCCGAGTTCACCCTTGAGCAGCTCGGCTTTGAGCACGAAGCTACCCTTGGTTACAACACGTTCGCCTTCCTTGATGCCGTCGAGAACTTCGGCGCGACCGTTCTGTTCGCGGCCAACTTTCACAACTCGCTTGGTAAACTCGTTGGGGTTGCCGGCAACGAAGACGACTTGCTGGTCTTCAAGTGTTTGCAGCGCGTCGTCGGGAATCGCGAGCACGTTTTCGAGCACGCTGGTCACAATCTCCACATCGGCGAACATACCGGGCTTGAGTTTGCCGCTGGTGTTGTCCACCTCGATACGCGCTTCGACAGTGCGGGTTTTTTCCTCCACCTCGTGACCGATGAGCACGATCTTGCCGGTGAATGTCTCTTGCGGATATGCCAGCACTCGTAGAATTGCCTGCTGCCCGACGCGAACAACGGCAATATCCTTCTCCTTGATTTCGGCAATGCCCCAGACGTTTTTGAGATCGCTGATGGTGTACAGTTCTTTCGCCTTGTCCACGGCCTCGCCGACCGTGCCATGCCGTTC
>JBGPVO010000308.1:0-2788 GCA_041491705.1 Verrucomicrobiia bacterium | reverse complement strand
GGTTGTTCGCGCTTGACTTAAAGAAGCACAAGCGGCCGGTGCTGGTGAGTAGCATGGACGGCGTGGGTACGAAGTTGAAGATTGCCGTGGCGCTCAACAAGCATGACACGATCGGCCAGGATCTCGTCAATCATTGCGTCAACGACATCGCGGCGGTCGGTGCGGAACCGTTGTTTTTCCTCGACTACATCGGCATGGGCAAACTCACGCCGCGCGTGTTCGACCAGATCATCAACGGCCTCGTAAAGGCGTGCGCGGAGACGGGCTGCGCATTGATCGGTGGCGAGACGGCGCAACTTCCCGGCTTGTACGCCGCCGGTGATTACGATTTGGTCAGCACCATCGTCGGCGTGGTCGACCGCGACCGGATCATCGACGGCTCGCACATTCGTCCCGGTGACGCCATCATCGGCCTGGCCAGCAACGGGCTGCACACCAACGGCTATTCGTTGGCCCGGCAGATTCTCTTCGCCCAGAAGCGCGTGCGACTGGACGATTACGACGGCGCGCTCGGCTGCACGTTTGGAGAAGAACTGCTCAAGGTGCATCGGAATTACTGGCCGGTCATTCACGCTCTCCAACGCTCCAACGCTCTTCGCTCGACGCTCCACGGCATTGCCCACATCACCGGCGGCGGATTCTACGACAACATCCCGCGCGTGTTGCCGAAAAACTGCGGCGCCGTCATTCGCCGTGGCTCGTGGGAAGTGCCGCCGATCTTTAAGTTGCTCCAAGCGGGCGGCGGCGTGACCGATGAAGAGATGTTTCGCGTGTTCAACATGGGCATCGGCATGGTTCTGATCGTCGATCCGAAATCCGTTGCGGCCGTGCAGAAAGCCGCCACGCGCGAAGGCGTAAAGTCGTATCTCATCGGCACGATCCGCAAAGGCAAGCCGGTGGTGATCATCGAGTAACGATTCACTGCTGGCCACGAATATATGAAAGGCCGCACGAAATCCCTGTTATGGCTTATCGCCGTCAGCGCATACGTGTTCGTTGTGGTCAAGTTTGTCGTCACGCCGTTCGTGGTGGTCGGCGACAGCATGTCGCCGACGCTAAAGTCGTGGGATTTTTGCCTGATGCAACGAGTGCGCCATTACGAACCGCGGCGCGGTGACATCGTGGTGTTTCGCACGGCGGACGATCCACCGCTGCATTTTGTGAAACGGGTGATCGCATTGCCGGGCGAAACCGTCACCATCGAACGTGGCGTGTTCCAGATCAACGGCAAACCATTGGCAGAGCCGTACACGACGGTCAATCCCGATTGGCAGATGGAGCCGACCCTGCTGCCCGCGGGCAAAGTGTTTGTCGTGGGTGACAACCGCGACTTTGCGCGCGAGGAGTATGTGCAGGGACTTGTAGCCACGCGGCTCGTGCAGGCGCGAATGCTGGGGCATTGGAGGTGGAAACGATGAAATGGCTGGTGCGAATCGCGGTTGTCGGAGTTGCCGCGTTCCTGCTCTGGCGAACCTGGCAATGGTTGTTTGTGACCGACGAAATGCGGGTCAAACGCCAGATCTCGGTTATGACCAGCGCGGTGGAGAAGGGGGACGCGCTACGACTGTCGGACGCGTTGGCCGGTGACTACAGCGATGACTGGGGCATGGACAAATCCACACTCATCGGCGCGGCCCACTCATTTCGGGCACAGTACGATGCGGTGTTTGTTCACATCAGTGACCTGACCGTGACCGTCGAGCCGGACCATCAAAAGGCGCAGGCGGTGTTCATCGCGAAAATCCTCGCCAAGGCCAAGGGCAGCCTTTCCGAGAGCGAAGTCCGAGAGGAGCGGTTTCGCCTCTATTTTCGCAAGACCGACGCCGGTTGGAAGCTTATCCGGGCCGAATCCCCCGAGTTGAAATTCGATTGAAGCTCACCCGCGCATCCGCTACCCTCTGCGGGTCATGGGCAAAATCCAACGGGCACTCATTAGTGTCTCGGATAAGACGGGTCTGGTCGATTTCGCGAAGGAGTTGCAGTCGCTCGGCGTGGAGATCGTTTCCACGGGCGGCACGGCCCGCGCGCTCCAGGCCGCGGGCATTCCGGTCGTCGAGATCGAGGAGTTCACCGGCTTTCCCGAGATGCTCGACGGTCGCGTGAAGACGTTGCACCCGAAAGTGCATGGCGGGCTGCTCTACATTCGCGGCGATGCCGCGCACGAAGCCCAGGCCGCCAAGCACGGCATCAAGCCCATCGACCTCGTGGTCGTGAACCTGTACCCGTTCGAGAAGACCGTCGCCCAACCGAACGCGTCGCTGCACGATGCCATCGAGAACATCGATATCGGCGGCCCGAGCATGTTGCGGAGCGCCGCCAAGAACCACGCCAGCGTCACAGTGGTTGTCGATCCGTCGGATTACCCGGCGGTTTTGAAGGACATCAAAGAACACGGCGGCGATACCTGTGAGATGTTCCGCTGGAAGCTCGCGGTGAAAGCGTTCGAGACGACGTCGCGCTACGACGGCGTCATCGCGCGCCACCTGCACGCCGAGCGGCTACGGGCAAAGGGGGAACAGGGAGGGGGAAAGAGGGAGTTGCCGGAGACGTTGGACATCACCCTGAAGAAGGCGCAAGACCTGCGCTACGGCGAGAATCCCCATCAGCAGGCGGCATTGTACGGGAGTTTCTTCGAGCACTTCCAGCAACTTCACGGCAAGGAACTGTCCTACAACAACATTCTCGACCTCACCGCTGCCGCCGAATTGGTGGCGGAGTTCGAGGAGCCCACAGTGGCCATCATCAAGCATACGAATCCATGCGGGGTGGGCAGCGCGGCGACATTGCT
>JBGPVO010000307.1:0-2796 GCA_041491705.1 Verrucomicrobiia bacterium | reverse complement strand
GGCTTCGAGGCTGCCCGCGCGCTCGAAAAACACGCCGAGATCGTTGTGCTCTTCCGCCGTTAACCGCCACGTCGCCTTCTCGGGCGGGCACACCAGCAACGTCCAGTTGCCCGCGCGGTCCCAGTGCCGCTGAAAATCCTCCAACCGCATCTCGTAACGCGGACGCGTGTCGGAGTGCACGGTCACGACCTGACGGAAAGTGTCCCAGCCGAGCACGATGAAGTAATGCGGTTGCTCGCCAAACCTGCCGAGGACGAGGAGCGGCACACCGGCAGCCAGTTTCTGGCGAACGTCGTCGAACGAGCCGCGATATTGCCGGACCCACAGGTTGAAGCGGCGTGCGTACTCGCCGAGTTCGCTGGTGAGCGTGCCGCCGATGTCGGGCAGATAGATGGCACCGGCGATTTCGTCTTGTGAGACGGGGTGACCGTAATAATTCGCCAGCATGGCGAGCGCCGCCGGGCCGCAATAGTTAGGCTTCTGGGCGATGAACGGAACGTTGAGAACGTCGTTGTCAGCCCGGGCAACGCCCGGCGCAAGAACGAGCCCGAACAGGAGTACGAAAGCAAGGCGGCGCGTCATCCGATGCGAAAGCAAACGTCGCGGACGGCCTTCTTGCCGATTCGCTCGTGGACTTTCTGCAGAATCAGCGGTTTGTGGTAACGGGAGAGTTCCTGCAGCCAGACCGGGTGATCGACGGCCACGACCAGCAACCCGTTGCGCAAGCTGACGGGTTGGGCGTGGCGGGCGATGTCGGAGCCGACGATATTCGCCCAGAGGTAGAAGACCTGTGATTGCTGGAGCCGCTGTTCGAGCCCCAACTGTTTCATCACGAGCGGAACAAGCTTGTTCGTGGAATTGGCCGGCTTGGGACCGGACGCGGCGGCATCGCCGGAGAACGGCCGCCATTCGCGCAGCACCTGGGCTCGCAGCGCGGGCGTCATTATGCCTGCTGCGGAGATTGTTGCGCGGGGGTTGCGGCAGATGCTTGCGCGCCGTCATGGCCGATGGCTTCGACCGGACAACCCTCCATCGCTTCCTTGCAGAGGGTTTCCTCGTCGGGTGAGACCGGTTGCTTGTAGACAAAACTGTAGCCGCCGTCTTCGTTGCGCGTGAAATTGTCCGGCGCGGTCTCGCGGCACAGATCACAGTCGATGCACTGGTCGTCCACATAGAACTTCCCAGGCACATTGTCGGTATACCGGTTTGCGAATACTGCCATGTCCCCCCACTCTCCGTGAGTATGCGCTATCATAGCAGGCCACGACCCTGATTCAACAGCATTCTTGCGGAAACGCCGGAATGCCGCCGCACCGCGCTCAGGCTTGGAATCGCAAGATAGCGCCCATGCGGCCCGCGTCGCGCAATGCGGTGGGGCCGCGAACATGCTCGATCTGGCAATTCTTCCTCAGGGCCAACTCGATGGCCTCGTCCACAATATCGGGGCATGGTTCGAGCGGTTTGTGGCAGTGGGGACAAGCGCCTTCTTCAAGGTTCGAGTAATGGCAACTGTAACAGACGTAGCCGGGCATCTCGAACCCGTCTTCGACCAGCAGCGTCTGGGCCTCGCCGCGAGTCAAGGCATCCAGCGTGGCGCCGACTCCGCTCACCGCCAGTTTGCGCGCCCCGGCCTTGTGCACCAATTCTTCGGCGATTTGCTTTTCGTGGCCCCATTCAACCTGGTCCTCGATCGCCAGCGCCTGCGCCAGCACGTCCGTCCGCGACGTCTTGGAGAATTCGGCGTGAAAATCGCCCGCCCAGCGCCCTTTCAGGTACGGATGCAGATGTTGCTTGAACTCGCGCAGCAGTTCGCGATGACCGCCGAGGATCAAGTAATCGAATTTGTCCCGCTGGAACAGATGGAACGCCTCTTCCGCCAATCGCTGGAAGTGCTGGTGGACCGCTTGCGCGTGGTGGCGCTCGATGTTGCGCTCTTCGCGTCCGCCCAAACCGCCCTCCTTCACGCGGCGCGGGATCCTGGCGCTGACATCGGTGCGCTCGACGATCTCGCCCATGTAAACTTCGAACACCTGCCCCATCTCACGGTCCACCAACACCACCGCGTACCGGTGGTACTCCGCGAGAATGGCGACCAGCGGGCGAATGTACGGGGCAACGTCGGCGATGAGGATGTTGCGCCCCATGCGGGGCAGCCCGTACGCCTGCCAGAACTTCTGCGCCGAGCAGGAGAAGATCGCCAAACCCTTGTGATGATTGGCCGCGGTTTCCTGCGTGACGTATTCCTCGATCCGCTCGAAATCGCCGCGCAAGGATTCGCGCTGCGCGTGACCACCGGCCTTGGCGGACAATTCTTGTTGCGCCGACTGGAGCAGGTCCTTGACGCGAATCTTCAAGACCTGCGGCGGCCACTTGGCCCGGTCGAGATTGAGATAACAACTGGTGATGAGATACTCGCGGTTTTGGAATCGCAGCACGCGATCGATTTGGGCGCGCGTGATCATTGCGGCCTCCCTTCGGGGTTGGGGCAAAGCTTGGGCGGGGGCACCTGGGCAAGCGTGACGGACTGTATCCGATGTAACCCATGGCGGTTCATCGAGGCCAGAAACCTATGGCGAACTCCGATATAAATATGGCAGACTTTGGCCGGTTTTCAAAATTTTTTCACGGGTCCGCGCGTTTTTCCAAGCCAGGCCGTTGAACGAAACCCAGCGAGGCAGTGTCGCATGAAATGGAACGCAGCCCCGGCACCGGGGCCTGCAACACCGAAAAAGGACCAGAGCACATGAATCCAAGAAAACTTCAGGCTATCGGAATCGTTCTGGGCGTCGCGTTGTT
>JBGPVO010000306.1:0-2816 GCA_041491705.1 Verrucomicrobiia bacterium | reverse complement strand
GTCTCGCGCAGTCTGGCGGCGTGCGAGGGCGCGTTGCTGGTGGTGGACGCGGCACAGGGGGTCGAGGCGCAGACGGTCGCCAACGTGCACATGGCGTCGAAGCAGAACCTGACGATTGTGCCGGTCATCAACAAGATCGATCTGCCGAGCGCCAACATCGAGGAGACGAAGCGCCAGCTCGAAGAAATTCTGGCGATTCCGGGTGACACGGCGATTCTGGCCAGCGCCAAGACGGGCATCGGCACCCACGAGATTCTGGAGGCGGTAATTGCGCGGTTTCCGCCGCCGCTGCCGCCTGCGGAAAAGTCGCTGCAGGCGCTCGTGTTCGATTCGATGTTCGACACGTATCGCGGCGTGGTGACGCACGTCCGATTGTTCTCAGGCGAGATTGCGCCGGGGATGATGATCCAGTTGATGGGCACGGGCGCGAAGTACGAGGTGAAGGACGTCGGGGTGTTCACGCCGAAACCGGAGCCGCGCAAGAAGCTGTCGGCCGGCAGCACCGGCTATGTCATCGCCAACATCAAGACGACTTCGGAGGTGAAGATTGGCGACACAATCACGGATGCGCGCCAGCCCGCCAGCAAGCCGCTGCACGGGTTCCAGCAAGTGCATCCGATGGTCTTCAGCGGCTTGTACCCGATCGATTCGGCGGACTACGAGCACCTGAAGGCGGCGCTGGGAAAATTACAGTTGAACGATTCGGCGTTCCAATACCAGTCCGAAAGCTCGGCGGCGCTGGGCTTCGGGTTCCGCTGCGGGTTTCTCGGATTGCTGCACATGGAAATCGTACAGGAACGGTTGCGGCGGCAGTGGGACATGGACATCATCGCCACCTATCCGAGCGTCATCTATAAGGTGCTCAAGACGGATGGGGAGGTCCTCGAGGTGGACAACCCAGTGTACCTGCCTGACCTGTCGCTTGTCGACCACATTGAGGAGCCCTATGTGCGCGCGTTCATTATTTGTCCGAACGAGAACATCGGTGATATGCTCTCGCTGGTCATGGAGAAACGCGGCAGCGTCACCAAAACCGAGTCCCTCGACACGCGCCGCGTGATGTTGACCGCGGGATTGCCCCTCAACGAGATCTTGGTGGATTTTCACGACAAAATCAAAAGCATCACTCGCGGCTATGGTTCGATGGACTACGAACCGCGCGGCTACCGCGAAGGCGACCTGGTGAAACTTGACATCCTGGTCAACAGCGAGCCCGTGGACGCGTTTTCCAGCATCGTACACCGCGGCAAGGCTGAGACGCGGGGTCGCGCGCTGGCATTGAGGCTCAAGGAAGTGATCCCGCAGCAGTTGTTTCAGGTCGCCATCCAAGCGGCCATCGGTGGCAAGATCATTGCGCGCGAGACAGTCAAGGCGCTGTCCAAGAACGTCACCGCCAAGTGCTATGGCGGCGATATCACGCGCAAGCGCAAGCTGTGGGAGAAACAGAAGGAAGGCAAGAAACGCATGAAGGCCATCGGCAAGGTGAATATCCCACAAGAGGCGTTCATCGCGGTGCTGAAAGCGGGGTAGGGGACCAACGAATGATTAACTGGAAAGACCGCAAGGATTTGAAACATGCCCGAGAGGTGTTTCGGGGAGCGCAAAAATGGCTATGGATCAACCGCGATCTGCTTTCCTCGCGCCAGGTGCAGGACATCTCCGCGAAGCAGCGCGAGTTGGAGCAGGCGCTTGCTGCGGGCAATGCCGGGGAAGCCGTTTCCCGGGCCGATGAGTTGGAGAAACGAATCGGCGGGGCGATGCCTGCCCAGAAGCATCCGGCGCTCCGTGAGAACATCGAGGTGCTCTTGGTGGCCGTTCTGGTGGCCATGGCCGTCCGCACGTTTTTCATCCAGCCGTTCAAAATCCCTACGGGATCAATGTATCCGACGTTGTACGGCATCCATCCGGCGGAAGGCACAGCCCCGACCCTCTACAAGAGCGCGCCTCCATCGATTATCGAGCGCATCGCCGGCGTCATCTTACAGGGCAAAATGTACGAGTCCTATGGCTATCGCAGCCGCGGCGACCACATTTTCGTCGACAAGGTCAGCTACCACTTCCGCAAACCCAACCATGGCGAAGTCATTGTGTTCGACACCTCAAACATCCCGGAACTCGGCGCCGCGTCCCGAGGCAAATTCTACATAAAGCGGCTGATCGGCCTGGAGAACGACGTCATCCAGATTCAACCGCCGCACGTCTTGGTCAATGGACAGATTCTGGATTCACGGCCTGCGTTCGAGCGGATTTACTCGTGCTCGAATGACTATCATGGATACGTCATCCTTTCCGGGGCATTTCCGGGGCCGAAATACCTGCGCAGCCCGTCGGAGACCTACGCCGTGCCGTCCAAACATCTGTTTGTCCTCGGTGACAACAGCGTCAGTAGTCTGGATGGTCGTTTCTGGGGATCGCTCCCGCAAAAGGACCTTGTGGGCAGGGCGGTATTCGTCTACTGGCCATTCACGCCGAGATTCGGGTTCATCGACTGATGACCACGGATAGCGCCTGTTAACCCTAGATAGCACCCAGTACACTTGCAAAGAAAGGCCGAATTCACTGACGCCACCAACGTCGCACAATATGGAGTTGGTGTCCTCCTGTCTCGGCCGTCAGACCAGACAGGCGACACCAGCCCTACAGAGCGCAACGCGGGCCATACCTGCGGCGAAGGGGGAGACAGACCCAAACTCGGAGCAGCCGCTTCGGGGGACAGACCGACCTCACCTGAATTTGGTCTCTCTATGGGGACAGATGTTTACGCGGGTGACACTCGCTATACTATACAATACAATACTACACGTAGAGGGGAGCCG
>JBGPVO010000305.1:0-2841 GCA_041491705.1 Verrucomicrobiia bacterium | reverse complement strand
TGAGCGCGCGGCATGGGCATGAAGATTAACGTCACGATTTGGAACGAATTCCGCCACGAACGCAAGAACGAGGCGGTGAAGAAGATTTATCGGACGGCATGCACGCGGCAATCGCCAAAGGCTTGTCAGCCTCGAAGGATTTTGCCTGTCGCACGGCGACACTCGACGAGCCGGAGCATGGGCTGACGGAGAGCGTGTTGAAGGAGACGGACGTGCTGGTGTGGTGGGGACACATCGCGCACGGCGACGTGAAGGACGAAGTCGTCAAGCGCGTGCATCAGCAGGTGCTTTCCGGCATGGGGCTGGTCGTGTTGCACTCGGGACATTACTCGAAGATTTTCCGCGCGTTGATGGGGACGAACTGTTCGCTCAAATGGCGCGAGGCCGACGAGAAGGAACGCATCTGGAACGTCGCGCCCGGGCACCCGATCACGGAGGGACTCGGTGAGTACTTCGAGTTGCCATACGAAGAGATGTACGGCGAGCGATTCGACATTCCCGAGCCGGACAAGCTCATTTTCATCTCGTGGTTTGAGGGCGGCGAAGTCTTCCGTAGCGGCTGTTGCTGGGAACGCGGCAACGGCCGCATTTTCTACTTCCGGCCTGGCCATGAGGCGTATCCGACGTACCACAATGAGAACGTCATCCGTGTGATCGCCAACGGCTGCCGGTGGGCGCGCCGGCGCGTGACGATGTCGACCGACAAGGCGCCGAATTCGCCCGCACTGGAGCCGATCAAGCCGAAGGACGCGCATTTCGGCCGCGCCGGAGTGCAGCAATGAACAAGCTCCGCGTAGGTATCATCGGCTTGGGAATCGGACGCTCGCACATCCGCGGCTACCAGTCGCATCCGAACGCCGAGGTTGTGGCGATTGCCGACCTCGATGAAACGCGGCTGCGGGGGTCAGGCGACGAATTCAAGATCCCGAACCGCTATCGCGACGCGCAGGAAATGCTCGCAAAAGAGAAGCTCGATATCGTGAGCGTTTGCACGCCGAACAAATTCCACAAGTCGCTTACTCTCGCCGCGTTGGCCACGGGTTGCCACGTGCTTTGCGAGAAGCCGATGGCGATGAACACCGCCGAGGCGCGCGAGATGTTGGACGCCACGAAGCGCGCGAAGAAGCGGCTGATGATCAATTTCTCCTACCGTTTCATGGCCCAGTCGTGGGCGCTCAAAGCGCAGGTTGATGCCGGCGCGCTCGGCGATATTTATTTCGCGCGCACCATCTGGCATCGACGGCGCGGGATGCCGGGCTTTGGCGGGTGGTTCGGACAAAAGGACCTCGCAGGCGGCGGGCCCATCATCGACCTCGGCGTGCATCGGCTCGACCTCGCGTTATGGCTGATGGGTTACCCGAAGCCCGTGTGGGTAATGGCCAGCACGTACAACACCATCGGCACGCGCGTGGCGAAGGAGAAGGGCGCGAAATTCGATGTCGAAGACATGGGCGTGGCGCTGATCAAGTTCGAGAACGGGGCGACGCTGGAGTTGGAGGCTTCGTGGACCGCGTACATCGCCGAGCAGGAATTGATGGAGACGCGGCTGCTGGGTACCATCGGCGGCGCGATCCAGCGCAACGTGGGCGAAGGCTACAAATTCGAGTCCGAGCTGTTTGTGGAGCGCAACGGGGTGCACTACGACATGAAGTTGCACCATCCGCCGGGCCCGGACGTGCCGAACCAATACCACCATTTCGTCGATAGCATCGTGCACGACAACCCGCATATCGCGACGGGCGAGGAGGGGTTGATCGTCATGGAATTGCTCGACGCGATTTACGAGAGCGCAGCGAGTGGACGGCCGGTGCAGATCAAAGAGTAGCGCTCGAACGCCGTCGCATCCACACCAGCAACATCTGCAACACGATCAGCGCACCCTGCACTCCGGCGCAAAAGAAATACGGCGCGCGCAGGCTATGGGTGCTGCCCACCCACCCGGCCAGCATCGGACCGAAGAACATCCCGCTGCCGATGATCGCCTCATGGAACCCGGTACCTTTGCCTTTCTCGGTCATTTCTTCGAGCGTGAAGTAGATGCTCGCCTGGTAGGCGTAACCCGACACCACGCCGGCGATGAGCCAGGCGATGGTAAACATCCACGTGGCACTCGCGAGGCCGATCCACACGAGGCTGGCCACACAGCCGAGTTGCGCGATCCACATCGGCCAGAGTCGCGTCCGCCAAAACATGAGCAGTTGCAGCGCCACAAACGCCGCCAGCGCCGCCGCGCGACTGGCGGCGAACAAGGCGCCATGCACGTCCGCGCCGATGCCGAGGTGTGTCGCAAGCTGCGGGAACAGCGCGCCCGTGCCGGCGAGGGCGAAGTTGGTCGCGAAATTGGCCAGCCACGCCGTCTTGCGGAAGCCTTGGCCCTTCGGTATGTGCGCCACAGCAGTGCTGGCGGCTGACTCGTGGTCGTTCAATGATTGTTTTGCGGGAAGCAGCAGCAAGATGGCGATCAGGAGGATCGTGCCCGCGGCGGCGTAAAATGCCAGGTTAGGGCCGTGTTTGTAGAGAACACCGGTGAACGCGAACCCGGCCACCAGTCCGATATTCCACGCCACGCTGAAAATGGTGAGTCGCGAGGCGAGTTTGTGGCCGCTGAGACCTTCGCCGAGCCACGCGATAATGCACGGCCAGAAACAGGCGAGTCCACCGCCAAAGACTCCGCTAAGTACCAGTAACAAATCGATGCGGGTTGTGAATGAACACGCCAACGCCATACAGGTTGAGACGACGCAACCCGTGATTGCCAATCTGCGGCGGCCGATGCGGTCGGAGAACCGTCCCGTCACCAGCGCGAACACTGCGTACACGCCAATCCACACGGCGCCCAGC
>JBGPVO010000304.1:0-2844 GCA_041491705.1 Verrucomicrobiia bacterium | reverse complement strand
CGGGCGCGCTTTTCCGGCGTAAACCATGTCGCGAGGAGATCGGCGACGCGCTTGGCCGGCACCGCAAATCCGATGCCTTGCGCCTGCGAAAGGATCGCCATGTTGATGCCGACCAGCTGCCCACGCGTGTTGATGAGCGGACCGCCTGAGTTACCGGGGTTGATCGCCGCGTCCGTCTGCAGCACGTCTTCGAACTGCGGGTTGTCAGGCGGCCAACTGCGGTTCTTGGCGCTGATCACACCCCTGGTCACTGTGTGGTCGAACCCGAACGGGTTCCCGATGGCGACGACCGTCTCGCCAAGCATCGTCTGGCCATCGGTGGCAATCTCCACCGATGAGAGTGGTTTCTTCGGCTGAATCTTCAACAACGCCAGGTCGTTCTTGTCGTCACCGCTCACGTACTGCGCCTCGTAATGCGACCCGTCGGCAAGTAGCACGTCGATCTTCGTCGCGCGCTGGACAACGTGATAGTTGGTAACAATCCAGCCATCCTCATCCACGATCACGCCGGAGCCAAGGCTCTGTACACCCTCCACCCGGGGACGCCCTGACTGGCCCCGATCAGATCGGGGCTGGCCGAAGAATTGGCGAAAGAGTTCGTCGAACGGGTCGTTGAACTGACGTTCGACGATTCGCTCCGTGCTGATATTGACAACCGCTGGAAGGACTTTCTGAACCGCGAGAACCACCGGGTCGCCGGCGGTCTCGGGAAGCGGCTTATCCGCAGGCGGCGCGGCGCCTGCGCCGAGGGTCAAACAGATCCACAAACCCAGCCCTGCAGAAAATCCAGTTCGCATTTTCATCGCGCCGCAGTATATTGCAGTGTCATTCCAAGAGGCAAGCGATGGCATTGACCCGCTACGGCGAGTTGCGCAACCAACTAATGCGGCAAAGTTTTCCGAATATCAACGCGCCGGCCGTCCTGCGCGATGCCGATAGCAATTACGTCCCCATCCCGATCAGCGAACGGCTCGTGCAGTGCATCTGGTACGACCAGCGGTTGACGCACAGCGCCCTGCAGGCGACTGATGGCAGCCGGGTGCGCGTGGTCTATCAAGGTTGGTGGAACCTGGAAGCCGGCCCTGATTTTCGTCACGCGACCGTGCAGATCGGCGACGAACCCGAGCACACGGGCGACGTCTAGGTGCACCTGCGCGCGGAGGATTGGAACCATCACGGCCACGAGCGCGACGCGGAGTTCAACGACGTCATCCTGCACGTCGTCCTGTGGGAAGCCGGCAGCCAGTATGCCCCCCGGACGCGCGCGGGCCAGATCATCCCCCAGCTCGTGATTCAGCACCACCTCGACACTCCCTTGGAGCAACTCTACGACGAGATCGATCTCGACGCATATCCGCACAACGTCGGCAACCATCACGGCCAATGCGCGCATGTGCTGCGGGCGCTGCCGGCCAACTCTCTCGGCGCGCTGCTCGATGCCGCGGGCGACGAGCGCTTCGCGGCGAAAGTGCGGCGTTTTCTCCGGTGGATGCATCGCGTCGGACCCGAGCAGGCGTTCTACGAAGGCTGGATGGAAGCGCTCGGCTACAAGGCGAACAAGGCCGCGTTTCGCTCGCTCGCGCGGCGGGCACCGGTGTCGGAGCTGAACGACCACCGCTCGTGGCGAGGAGCACTCGCGACGAGCCGCTCGCAACTCGCGCCGATCCTGTTCGGCCTCGCCAACTTCCTGCCCACGGGAGCGCCCCAAGCGCGCAATTCCGCCGCGGCGCGCTACGTGAAGCGACTCTGGAACGCGTGGTGGAAACTCCGTCCCGATTTCGAGGAGCGCATTCTTCGACCGGAGGCGTGGCGATTCAGCGGCGTGCGGCCCGCGAACCATCCCCATCGACGCCTCGGCGCGGCCGTCGCGCTCTTGAAGAAGCACCCGAACTTGATGGAGAAGGTCGTCGGCGCGGTCGAGAGTGGTGGTGATCCCGCGAGGTTGTTCTCCGAAATCCGCGACGAGTACTGGAGTTATCACTTCACGTTGGGCAGCAAGACACAGTCGCGCGCCAGCGAATTGATCGGCGCGAGCCGCGCGCAGGAAATCGTTGTCAACATCGTGCTACCCTTCGTCGCCGCCTACGCGGAAAACAACGGCGACCGCACGCTGTACGAGACCGCGAAAGCGCATTACGCGCGGCTCCCGGCCGTGCCGTCAAACAGCATCATCCGCCTCGCGAGCAGCCAACTCTTCGAGGAGTCGGCGACCGCGCGCCGCTTCATCAAGACGACGCGCCAACAGCAGGGCCTGATGCAAATCTTCCACGATTTCTGCGTCAACGATAAATCCGCCTGCCGCCAGTGCCAGTTCCCCGACCTCGTGCGTAAGTGGGCAGGGTGATTTCGCACCAAAGAACTGCGCCGATTCCACACCGTCGGCAAAAAAAGATGTTGGGAAAATTCAAAAGGTAAACTCCCGCCCCACGCCCGCCGTCCCCGTCCCGCCTGCCCAAGGCTGTCACCCTGAGCTTGTCGAAGGGTCTCTGTCGTTCTTTGTTCCCGTCTCTTGCCTTCTACCCTCGCCCATAACGAGATTGTCCGTCCACGGCGGGCTTGCCAGCCTCAGGCTGGGCTTGCTTGCGAAACCACGCGCTTGCTAGACTGCGCCGTGAGCGTAGCAGCGAGGCAACCAAACTGTGGCTAACGAAGCCGATACCTGCAGGAAATACGTCCTCCCGAGACTCTACAAGTCCGGCTGGACCGATGACCAAATCAACGAGCAATGCTACTTCACCGACGGACGTAGCGTTACACTTGGCAAAGGTCACTACAGCAATCCGGGTAAACATGATCAATAAGCGTTTTGATCTTATCGACAAGGCTGACATCGAAGCACTCGTG
>JBGPVO010000303.1:0-2848 GCA_041491705.1 Verrucomicrobiia bacterium | reverse complement strand
GGCCCGATGATTCGGGCGCTGCGCAACTGCCTGATCGAGCCAGCCGTGCGGAACCTCGATCCCGACTCGGCGAGATTCACCGTGGCCCATCGTGATGTATTGCGCCAGAAGGCGATCTTGCGGCGGCTGTTCGTGCGCTTTTACCACGAGTGCCGCGCATTGGACGAACAGTGGTTCAGGGATTGCCCGGGGTTGCGGCTGGAGATCGGCAGCGGTTCGAGCTTTTTCAAAGAAGTGTTTCCCGACGTGGTGACCAGCGACCTCAAACCGCTGCCGTTCGTGGATTTGGTCGCGCGGGCCGAGTCTCTCCCTTTTGACGACGGCAGCGTGCGGGCGATTTATGCGATCAACGTCTTCCACCATCTACCGCAGCCACGTTTGTTCTTTGGGGAGTTGCAACGCGTGTTGCACGCTGGCGGGGGGGTCGTGATGATCGAACCGTACTACGGCCTGTTCGCCCGGATGCTGTTCAAGCGCCTCCACGCTTCGGAGGGCTTTGACATGGTCGTGCCGCAATGGGAAACGGAACAGGCGCTCGGGGCGATGTCCAACGCCAACCAGGCGTTGTCCTACATCGTGTTCACCCGGGACAGGGAAATCTTGCGTCGTGAGTTTCCCCAGTTGGAGGTTTCACTCGATCGACCGCACACGCAGCTCTCGTACATTCTCAGCGGCGGGCTGAATTTCCGCCAATTGGTGCCAAACTGGGCCGCGCCCGCCGTGGAGTTGGCCGAATGGTTATTATCACCACTCAATCCCCTGTTGGCGATTCAACACACAATTGTGCTTCGTAAAAAAACGTAGCGACGTCGCAAAATTGCATGCAAATCGGTGGAGAGGCATGGGATGACCGCTCAAGACAATGACACCGTCACGTCGCGGGTGCGCAAGCTGTTGGGCGCTCTCCTTGCGCTCGCTTTTTGCCTTCGCGTGGGATACAGCGGCGTCAGCGGCCTCAATAAACAACCCGCGCCCGGATCCGATGCGGCCGGATTTGTTCAGTACGCATGGAATGTGGCCCAAGGGCGAGGCTACCGTGGGGCCAGTGCCGATGTCACCGATCAGGATCATCTTACTTCGTATCAGGCGCCGGGGGTCACGTTCATGTACGCCGCGCTTTTCAAAGTGTTTGGCAAAACCTTCTGGCCGCTCCGGCTCACGCAAGCGTTGCTCGATTCAGCGACCGTGCTGCTGTTGTTCCTGATCGCACGGAGACTGTTCAACACGCGAGTGGGGCTGCTGGCGGCGCTGGTGTACGCGGTATATCCATTTGCGATCTTTCTCAGCAGTGAACTGTTGTCGGAAACCCTCTTCACATTTCTAAGCCTGGCCTTCGTGCTGTGTTGTCTGCAGGCAAGCCACAAGCAGTCGCCACATTGGTTGTTTTCTGCCGGGCTTTTGTTCGGTTTGTCCATGCTGACCCGCCCGAACCAACTGCTGCTCGTCCCATTCTGTATCATCTGGATCTGGCAGACCTTTAGAAAATGCTGGCAGTGGCGTTATCTGCTGTCGCTCCCCGTCGCTATTCTGACAGTTCTGCCCTGGACCGCGCGCAATTATTTCGTTCACCATCAATTCGTGCCGCTCACGACAACCGGAGGAATCGCCCTGCTGGCAGGCAACAACCGCATCGTGGCCACGGATCCGAAGTACTACGGTTTCTGCGTTTGGCCCACGGACATCCCCGAGTATCACGACGCGTTGAAAGCGCCCAACAATGAAGTTGAACATGACCGTGTTGCGAAGCGGTTGGCGATCCAGTGGCTTAAGAACAATCCGGATAAGTGGTGGTACTTGATCCAGGCCAAATTCCGCCGTTTCTGGACACCTCTGCTGCAGCAAGATAACCCGAAAATTCGCCTCTTGATGTTCTTGTCGTGGACTCCGATCCTGGTGTTTTTCACCCCGGCTTTTTTCGCCACTTTTGTCCGCTTCTGGAAACACGCGCCTGCCGGGCTGCTGTTACACTATAACATTCTGGCCTCCCTGCTGACGGCGCTCATTTGCCATGCCTTGGTGCGCTACCGCTTCCCCATTGAACCATTTTGCATCATCATGGCCGGCGCATCGGTGATTTGGATGTGGGACAAAATCTCTCAGAAAACTCCAGCCCCGACCCCGCAGGCGATACCAACAACTTCCTGAGCATCGGAATCCTGTGCCCATCCTCTTCGAAAAACTCGATCGATTCGCGGACCGGCTTCGACCGAAACTGTACTTGTGGATTGCGTTGGCCGCCATGGTTCCCCGGCTTGCGTTCTTCGCGGCGGCGCCAGGCCGTAGCGTTTACGGCAACGCCCCCGGCGAATTGGCGGTTGCGAAGAACATGGCCGAAGGTCGCGGCTATCTCACCGCTACGGGCCAGCCCGACAGCGATTTCAACCCCGGCTATCCAACCTTTTTGATGGTGTGCCAGTTCGTCTCCGGCGATTCGCTGGTGGTGATCAAACTTGCGCATATCGCGTTTGACGTTGGAACGGCCCTCGCGATCAGCTCGCTATTGGCTGCGACGTGCTCGACACTGACGGTATTATTGTTCGCCGTCGCGTTTGCGCTGCATCCGCTGTTTCTTCTTCTCTGCAATAACGTGAACGACGAACCTCTGCTCACCTTCCTCGTGGTGGTCAGTTCCGTGACACTGTACCGCGCCCTTGCCCAGCCGTCTCTCTGGCGCTTCGTCCAAGCGGGGCTTTCGGTGGGAGTGGCGATCTTCACCAAGAGCACCGCCATCTTCCTGCCATTCTTCCTGGCGGCTGCGCTGTGGCTCGTCACAAGAAAGCCGGGTGCACCACGGTTACGTCATTGGATCGTGTATGTTGTCGCGTCCATCATCGTGCTGGTACCGTGG
>JBGPVO010000302.1:0-2852 GCA_041491705.1 Verrucomicrobiia bacterium | reverse complement strand
TGGGTGGCATTGAGTTTGCGGATGCGGGCGGCGCTGATCGCGTCGAGCAAATCGTAGTACGGGCCCGTTTCTTCATCGCCAATCAGCGGCAGCGCGAAGATATGGTCGCCGCCGACGTCAAACTCATCCTGATCGGCGGGCGCGAGGCGGAGGCGGTCGTCATCCAGCTCGGACTCGAGTTGGAAGAGTTGGAAGGCGTCGTTGATGAGTTGGCGGCGGAATCCGTAGGGCTGATACTCATCCAACATTTCGGACAAGTAGGCGACCTGACGCGGATCGAGGAGTCCACGACCGCTCTTGCCCCAGTAGATGTCGATGCTGGATTCGGACAGCCACCAGTTCATATCGTCGCCGAGGCGGGCGATGATCCAGTGCGGTGGAGTTGGTTTTCCGTTCATCATGATCTGGCGGGGGGAATCTTGCCAAATCTGCTTTGCATTTTGCAACGCGCATTGCCAGAATTCGCATTGTGGGCAACGTACTCGAATACCTTGGCAAACGGCCGCAGATCGGCGCGGATGTATTCATTGCCGACAGTGCGCGAGTGATTGGCGACACCCAGATCGGCGAACAATCGAGCATCTGGTTCGGCAGCGTGCTGCGGGGTGATATCAACCGCGTGGTCATCGGCCACCACACGAACATCCAGGACAACAGCGTATGCCATGTCGCCGACGACCATGCCTGCGTGGTCGGCAACTACGTGACGGTCGGCCACCGCACGATCCTGCACGGGTGCACGGTAGGCGACGAGGTGTTGATCGGGATGGGAGCGGTACTGATGAATGGCGTGGTGGTGGGCGAGCAGAGCATTGTCGGCGCCGCCGCGCTGTTGACCGAAGGGCTGCAAGTGCCGCCGGGTTCGCTGGTGTACGGCGCGCCCGCCAGGGTGACCAGCCAACTCGGGCCGGCGGAGCGCGCGAAGTTAAAGGGGTGGGCGGAGAAGTATTGCCGGGTGGCCGGGCATTATCTCGGCCACGCGCGTTGACAACACCTACAGGCCAGACGGAACCTTTTCCATCGCGGCGATGGGTGAACTGGTGATCGTATCGGCGTTGGCCGTGCGGATCTGGATCTGGTCGCCCTCGGTAGTGCGTGAGGCGTCAAGTGCCCCCGTGGGAACCTCCAAGACGTAGACGGATTTCTTGACGACACACGTTCGATAGGGTGGCAGGGCTTTCACAGCCCGAATCACGCGCAAGTCCTTGTCGAGAAAGAGCACGTCGATGGGAAAACGCATCCCGAACGTGTGAATCCCGTAGCACCGATCCAACAGCAGGCCCTCGCCCCTGCCAAGTTGGCCACGGTTCAGCAAACCGATCATGCGTTTGAGCACCGAATTGGCGAAATGGCAGTTGTCGGAGACAACCGTTTTCTTCGTGGCGTTGACCAGAACCATTGCAATCCACTCCTGCGCCCGTTATTGGAGTTGAAGCCAGACGCTGATGAGCGCGGGTCCAAGCAGGACGATAAACAGCGCGGGAAAAATGAACAGGACGAGCGGGAACACAATCTTGATCGGGGCCTTCATGGCCTGCTCCTGCGCGCGCTGACGGCGGCGGGTGCGAATCGAATCGGCCTGGATGCGGAGCGTGTTGGTGATGCTGCCGCCCAAACGGCTCGCGTGTACAACAGCCGTGATGAATGTTTTCAGGTCGTCAACCCCGGTGCGATTGCCGAGGTCGTCCAGCGCCTCCAGACGGGGCTTCCCGAGGCGGATTTCGTTGAGCGTCTTGGAGAATTCCTCGGCGAGCGGCCCCTTGATCTTGCGCATCGTGTACCCTACCGCGGCGTCAAAACCCATGCCGGCTTCGACGCTAATCGAGAGAATGTCAATCGAGTATGGCAGCGCGATCAGGATTTGTTCCTGCCGCGTCCGCATTTTCCTGCCGAGAACAAATTGTGGCAGGATGTATCCGCCAAAGGCCCCGATCAACAGGTACGCGATGTTGATTGGGTCGTATTTAAACTCACTTCCGGGAGTAGTGCCGAACGCCAGAATCATGAGGAACATGAGAATGACGCATCCGGCCGCGCTGAACCAACACAGGCCGAGTAATTGCACCGAGGTCACGCGCGGATACAAGCCAGCCATGACGAGTTTCTTGTGCGTGCGGTCAGCCACTTCCGCCGGCGTATATCCACGAAACATTTTCGAGACGAAATCGCCGAGTGGCAGCAGCACGCGCTGAACGAACGGCTTGGCGAGCTCCTCTTCGGCCGTCTGCGCGTCGGCGATCATGATTTGCTCGATGCGTTTCTCGACGGCAAATCGTCCGGTCGTGCGGTAGTACCCGAAGCCGGCCAGCACGATGGCCACAAATGCGGTGATGATGGTAAATGCGATCATAAATCAGACCTTCACGGAAACGATTTTGAGGATCATGTACCCTCCGATGAGCTGCCAGCACACAGCTCCCACCAGCATCAGCACGCCCATGGGAAGATTATAGCTCCCGATGTGGCCCACAATCGGCGGGCCAAACATCGTGTGGAAATAGGCCGGCGCACTAACCAATAAGAAGAAGAAAACCACAAACGGCAAGAAGCCGACGATCAATCCCGAGAGCTTGCCTTGCGTCGTCAAAACACGCACGTCGCCCTGGATGCGCAACCGTTCGCGGATCGTCTCGGCGACCTTCTCCATGATCTCGGTCAGATTGCCGCCGACATCCTTCTGCACCAGATACGCACCGATCACGATGTCCAGGTCCTGGCTGTTCACGCGCCGACCGAGGTTCGCCAAGGCGTCTTCGATCGTCGCGCCGAGGTTGACCTCACGCAACATGCGGTTCAATTCCTTTGAAATCGGATCGCTCATCTCCTTGGCGACCAGTTCCAATCCCTTGATG